>JAFDED010000095.1 GCA_019310535.1 Deltaproteobacteria bacterium | reverse complement strand
GGAAAACCTCTTGGTCGAGGCACTCGCCACGCTAGAAAATGATGCCAAGCGAGTTTATAATCTCACAGCTTTTGAATGGATTATAAGTGTAACTTTGAAAGCAACTTAGTATAACAAGGTACAACTGGAATAAAATCTCTATCCCCAGGAGTTAAAAACCCTCAAAAGGGATGAAAAAGAGGCTGTGCCAAGTTCAATGTCTATTTTTGGGCTTGAAATTTTTCTTGACAAGTATTTTTTTGGCAAATAATATGAAAACAACTTGACTGTTATTATGGACAAGTAGACATGGTTCTCCCTTCTGAAATATTCAAGGACGGTATTCCTCTTTATTTGAGAATGTACCGGGATTTAAGAGAAATGATCCTGAGTGGTAAACTTTTGCCAAACGAGAGGCTGCCTTCAGAGAATGAACTTAAGCAACGATATAGTGTGAGCCGATTCACGGTTCAACATGCGCTCCGGTTATTGGTGAGCGAGGGGCTTGTCACGCGGCGTCAAGGTCTGGGCACTTTTGTGAGGCACCCTGTTGATGGACTCATGCCAAGAGACGAACAAATCATCTTGCATCTTGGGGGCATCAATGAGCCTGAGACTCCATTGACGCAGGGGCATTTCCTCTTTGCCAGACGTCTCGAAGAGCTAACCCGCGGTCAGATAAAAATCCAGGTCCACCATTCCTCTGAATTAGGCGCGGGCACAGAGCAGATCAAAAAGGTGCAGAACAATCAATTGGACATGTTCGGAGCGGCGGTGGATTGGCTGGCGCAACTTGAACCGGATTGGGGAGTAACAAATATGGGGTTTCTGTTTCGGGATATTAAACACCTGAAAGTCTTTGTCAAAAGCTCTATCAATGAGACTCTCAAACGCCGATTGCTGGAACGAAGAGCTCTTCGTATCGTCTCCGACAATTGGTTTCGCCCTTCCCGGGTGTTGATATCCTATAAGCCGTGTTTCGAATTGAAAGATTTGCAGGGCGCTCGCATGCGAATCCCCGCTATCCCAATGTATCGGAAGGTTTGGGAAAGCCTTGGGACTTGCCCGGTGGAAATACCGTGGGGGGCTGTACGGGATAGCTTGTATCGCGGGATAGTCGATGCGGCCGATACCCCGCGCGATGCCATCTTGGGCATGGGTTTTCATCGTGTTGCCCCATTTATAACTTTAACACGCCATCTTTATTCCCGTGCTTGTATCGTAATGGCCGAAGTTCGCTTTCGATCTTTTCGATCGGACATCAGGGATGCCATCCTGCGGGCTGGGGAGGAGGCCGGAGAGCTTTATTCGTCTCGTGTTCGCGAAATATTTCTGGATGACAAAAACAAGTTGATTCAGGAAGGGGCTCGCTTCATCGAGACCGATATCGAGCCGTTTCGATGTCGCATTCGTTCTCTAGCAGAGAGGATGGAGAGGGAAGGCGCCTGGTCCAAAGGGCTTTACCGTACGATCCAGGAGTTGTGAAAGAGGAGAAAAATGGCTGGATTCATGAGTGTTTTTGTCAAGCATAATGGTCGATGGGTCAATAATAAGCACAAGATTCAGATATTATCGAAGATTGCTGAATCCTATGAAAACATGCAGTCCGCTCTGCGCCATGAACCTCCCCGGAGGATACCCGTGGTCCTGTGGTATACCCGAGGACCCCTGGGCCTGGCCGAGGGAGCGAAGAATATCAAGCAATATTATATGGATCCGGATGTCAAACTATCCACCCAACTGTTACCCCTGGAAAAGTTCCCCGGTTTGCTGGTTGTGCCGGGAGTGTATCATGATCTCGGGTTGGCCACCGAACCCTCGGGTTTCGGTTGCAGCATCCGATGGGACGAAGACACCCCTCCGCATCCGGAGCCTTGTTTGGAGGACCTTTCTTTGGTTTCCGCACGTAAGGCTCATGATCCGTACCGGGATGGCCTGTTTCCCCAGGCCATAGAGCATTACCGACAGATGTTGGCCAATCTTGATCCGGCTCTTGTGGAGGCGTATCCATTACTTGCTGGGAGCACATGCATCCTGGGCCCTTTGGAAGTGGCAGGGTACATGTATGGGCATAGCCGTTTTTATTTGGGGATGGTTACGGAGCCTGACAGGATACATGAGTTGATAGCGTATGTAACAGAAGGAATTATCCGTTGGCTATCCATACTTGAGGAAATCAACGGTGGACACCGCATTATTTCTCTTATTGAGCATACGCCGTCGCTGATATCCCGTTCAAACTCTGAGGAATTTTTTGTCCCTTATGTAACTAAAATCAGAGACGCATTTCCCGAAGCGATCTTCCTGTATCATAACGAGGGCCCCTCCAATCACTATTTGCCCCTTGTTGCCGAAATCGGGGCGGATATTTTCCACTGTGGAGATGTGGAACTCCAAGAAGCCAAGAAGCAGATCGGAGACCGGGTAACGCTTATGGGCACCGTGCACCCCCTTTACGTTCTGAGGGATGGGTCTCGAGAGGAGGTGATTAAAGAAAGCAAGAAGTGCATAGAGTCGGCATCTGAAGGAGGAGGTTTTTTGCTTTCCAGTGGCGGAGGACTGGCCATGCCCGTCGGCGCGACTCCTTGGGTAAACATTTCCGCCATGCTGGAGTCCGTATAGAATCGAGCTAATGATTGGGGTCTTGTAACAGCAAGGGAGGAAACCATATGAAATACACAAGATCGATTATTTCTTTTGTGATAGTATGTTTTGTGTTCTTGATGTCTGTATCTAGTAATAGCTTGGCCGGGCCGACCACCCTCCGTCTGGGTGGAATTAACGCCCCCAAAACTCCAATTACTCGGGGACAGTACAAGTTCGCCGAACTGGTGAACCAGAAAACCAGCGGTGCTGTGAAGGTGGAAGTTTTTCCTGCCTCGCAGTTGGGAAAGGCTTTGGTCCAGATCGAAGGCGTACAGTTGGGCACCCAGGACATGTTCGGAGCGGCGGTGGATTGGTATGCCGAATTGGTAAAAGACTGGCGGGTGTTGAGCATGGGCTTTGTCTTTAAGGACTTCGATCACGTGAGGGCTTTTGAAAAAAGTGAAATCTACAAAGATTTGAAGGCGCAGTTACTGAAAAAAGGATTGCGAGTGGTTTCGGATGGCTGGTTTCGGATGCCCCGTGTATTCATGGGTAAAAAGCCGATCAAGACTCCGGATGATCTCAAAGGCCTGAAAATGAGGGTCCCCAACATTGCCACCTATCTAAAAGTATGGGAGGGGCTGGGTGCACGTCCCACCAGGATTGCCTGGGGAGAAGTTTACATGGCGCTCAAACAAGGTGTGGTGGACGCTTGCGAGGGACCTCTGGATGCCATATATGGCATGAAGTTTTTTGAGGCCGCTCCTAACATTGTTATGACTAATCATCTCTATTCCAATGCTAACATTGTCATGAGCGAGAAGAAGTTTCAATCGCTAGAAGCTCAGTTCCAAAAAGCAATCTTGGAGGCCGGCAGAGAGGCAGGAGTTTGGTACACAAGGGCAAGCCGGGAGAAATTTGAAAAAGACAAGCCAACCATGATCGCTGCAGGCGCCAAGTTCTTAGAAGTGAACCCAAAACCCTTTGTGGAAAAGCTGAGGCCTGTGGTGGAAAAGCTGGAAGCCGAAGGTTTCTGGCGCAAAGGATTGTACTGGGAAATACAGAAGTTGGCTAAGTGATTGTTTTCAGTTGACAGAACCCTAGGGGGCGCCTAATAACGGCGCCCCGTTTCCGCTGACTCTCGATAAGGATTTCTATAAACCAGTGGACTCTAAAGTCATATTGTAAGCTATCTCATCCAATCCCTTTAAGCGATAGTTCGACCTATCTAAATATCGGGGAGATTGTCTTTGAAAAAAATATTGCACCAAATTAATCAGTGTATTGGCATACTTGAACGATGGGCTTGCGTTTTGATTTTGTCTGTCATAGTAGGCTCTATTCTGACACAGGTTTTTTTCCGCTATTTCCTGGGAAACCCATTGACATGGCCGGAAGAGTTGTCCACCTTCTTGCTTGTGTGGGCAACTTTTTTGGGGGCATCCTGGGTTATCAAACAATCCAGGCATGCAATGGTTGAATCCTTCGTTAATTTGTTGCCTGAGCGAATAAAGCTTGGTGTTTTGATCGCGGCTAACCTGTGTGTGTTTGGATTCCTGGCAGTTGTTCTTTTTTCTTCATTCCAACTTTTTCCTCATTTATGGGACGTAAGAACGGTCTCCTTGAGGATTCCCAGATGTTTTTTTCTTCTGGCTGTAATGGTTTCCACAGCCTCTATGATATTGTTTTTCATTGAGGATAGTTTTATCAGAGTACAGAGATTTTGGAAACCTGAAGAGGCGGGCAAAAAAATGCGAACTCAGACCGATTTTTAAGGAAAAAGTAGCCATGGCCTTGATTATTTTAATATGCCTGTTTTTGGGTTTCATGATGCTAAGCTGTCCTATCGCACTTGCCATGGGAATAGCCGTAATGGGCTATCTTTTCATGGAAGGAAATGTGCCGCTTCTTTTAATCCCCAAGCATTTGGCTGTGGCGGTGAACAGTTTCACACTTTTGGCGGTTCCATTATTCATTCTGGCAGCCGAGATCATGAACCACGTGGGTGTTACGGACCGAATTTTTCGATTTGCCTTAAGCATCGTTGGATCAGTACGCGGCGGTCTGGGGCACGTGAACGTGTTGGCCAGTATGATTTTTGCTGGAATGAGCGGCTGTGCTACTGCGGATGCTGCAGGTCTAGGGACTATCGAGATCAAGGCGATGTGCAAGGCTGGATATGATCCGGAGTTTTCAGCAGCAATCACGGCTGCTTCCTCTACCATTGGCCCCATCATACCTCCTAGCATCATCATGGTTGTATATGCTGTGATAGCAGAAGAGTCCATCGGGCAAATGTTTTTGGGCGGACTGGTCCCTGGAGTATTAATGGGCCTCTTTCTCATGGCGACTATTTACTTATTTTCATGGATGGGGTGGGCGAAATGCCCTATTGGACATCACTTCCATTTTCGAGAGTTATTTAGCAGTTTCCGACAGGCTTTTCTTAGCCTGTTGGCTCCTGTAATCATCCTGGGCTCAATTTTCTTCGGAATCACCACTCCAACCGAATCCGCAGCGGTGGCCGTGCTTTACGCAGTTTTTCTGGGGGTGTATTATCGTACTCTTACAGTGCGGTTACTCATTCAAGCTTTTACGGAGACTTCCGCGTTGAGCGCGGTGGTTCTCTTCCTAATAGCATCCAGCAAGGTTTTAGGATGGGTCATAACCCTTGAAAAAGTCCCTGAATTAGTATTTACAACCCTTTATCAGTTCACCCACAATAAAGCGCTCATTGTTCTTATTATCGATATTGCAATCCTGTTTTTAGGATGCTTCATGAGTGCCACTGCTGGAGTTGTCATTGTTACCCCAATTCTTTTGGAAGTAGCCTCAGGTGTCGGTATGAACATGATTCACCTTGGGGTAATGCTGGTAGTGGGTCTTTTGATTGGGATTAACACGCCGCCTGTTGGAATTTGTCTCTATGTGGTCAGTGATGTGGCCAATATCTCTGTAGACCAAATGTTCCGTGCAATCCTTCCTTTTCTGATCCCGTTGATCGGAATTTTGCTTTTGGTCAGCTACATTCCCTCTCTCACGCTTTTCTTGCCGAATCTTTTGATGAATTAGAAGATCAGCCATTACCTCGCGTATCAAGTGATCGTCGCTGAGGAAAAGTCCCTATACACGGGATGTGCCTGTTTGTTTACTGCCTTGCAAGCGAATCTGCAAATGAGCAGATTGAGTGGTAACGATATGCTATGGCCCAGTGAAACAAGAGAACGTTATTGCAATGAATATTTTTTTACTTGACAAAGCGGCAACGCCTTTGTTTGTCTGTGTGGTGTTCCTGAATTTCTTGTCCCGGATTAGCACTTTTTGCCGGCATTGATTGGATTATAATAACTCATTGTAACGGAGGTGGAACATGCGTCCCATGCGAGATTTTGATTACTACATGCCGACGAAAATCAGGTTTGGTCCCGGCGTCTCGTCCAAAGTAGGAGAGGAATTACGCGCCCTGGGAGGGAAACGGGTCCTGGTAGTGACCGACGCCGGGATAGTCCGGGCGAAGTTGCTGGAGGATATAGCAGCTTCTCTCGATAAGGCCGGTATTTCCCACCTGGTTTTTGACGAGGTGGAGGCCAACGCGACCATTTCCAAAGTCCTCAAAGGATCGGAGCTGCAAAAGAAAATGGAGTGCGACATCCTGTTGAGCATCGGCGGGGGCAGTGTGATGGACGCGGCCAAGGCCATCGGGATTTTGGCCACCAATCCAGGGCCGCTCACTGATTATGAGGGGCCGGAAAAATACGACAACCCGCCTCTGCCCACCGTGGCCGTGGCCACAACCGCCGGCACGGGCAGTGAGGTGAGCTTCGGGGCCGTGGTCTTTGATGAGGAGCGTTGTTATAAACTCTCCATTCGCAGTGCCATGCAGATCCCCAAAGCGGCCTTTTTGGATCCTTTGCTCCTCAAGACAACGCCCCCCAGGCTGGCTGCAGCCACAGGGATGGATGCGCTTTCCCATGCATTGGAAGCGTACGTTTCTCAATCCTCCACCTTTATAACCGACGCCCTTTGCAGGGAAAATTTCCGTCTCGTGGGCAGATACCTGAGAAGGTTCGTGGCCGATCCTTCAGACACTGAAGCCGCCGGGGCCATGCTCCAGGCCAGTTCCATGGGAGCAATGGCCTTCAACACGGCCAGACTTGGCATTGTGCATGCCATGGCCCACCCGCTGGGCGCTCGCTTTTCGCTCCATCATGGGGTAGCATGCGGCATTTTGCTCCCCCACGCGATGAGGTTTAATCTCATGGCGTGTCCTCAGCGATACATCGACGTCGCGGTGGGACTGGAAGGATATGTCCAGGGACATCTGGAAATGGGGAGAGCCTGCTGCGCTGTGGAAGCGGTCGAGCGATTATTGGCGGATACAGGCGTACAGGTTGATTTTTCATCAACTGAAATCACGGAAGAACTGCTTTCGACCCTGTCCGATGAGACTTTGAGCTCGGGCATGCAGCGGACTAACCCCAGGGCTGTAACCAAGGAGGATGTCATGAACATCTTCCGGCTCCTTTTCCAGAAGGGATAAGATGCCGCAAAAGAAAAAGAAATCTGGATTGGTGGCAGGATTCCCTTTCCAAATGCGGCATAAGCGCTAACTTATTGGCGACTGGTGATGTTTACCGGAAGCGGAAGGCTTAACCCAAGCCGTGATATTATATATTGGATTGGTATTGTTGGGCGGGGTTTATCCCCGCCCGAAAATGCAGCCCCGATGGCTCTAACCCCTGCGGGCGGAGATAAATCCCGCCCCTAATCGAACGCAACCTCCTATTAATAATCTCAGGAGACGAGACCGATTGACCAGACGAGAACGATTGCCTTGACATCACTTTTTAATTCGTATATAAAAGCCCCTACCCTGCAAACAATTTTCAGTAGAGATAGTTTGAGTTCTAAGAATTTTTTATAATAAATCGATAACGTTCTTGAATCCAGGCCCCACAAGTAGTATGTCGGCTTGGGATTTCCCTCCTCGTTGGTCTCTCCGAGTAAAGAAAAGAATGACTGATTAATCCATGTGCCTTGCGAAAATCCTGTTTTCGCGAGCAAGCGGCGGCACATGTGCTTCATATACTTACAGAGGAGTGTTAAACGGTCATTAAAATTAGGATTTACCGCAATGGATTGATGGCGCGGTGATGTTTGAGGGTTTGGATGGCGTCTTGAGTTGGGAGTGTGTCAACCATTCATATTTTATCTTAATAATCTTAATAATGGGAGGAGATCATGAAAAATGAAAAAGCGCATTCATACATTCCCGAATTGCTTGAACAGTTTGAAAAGGGGAAGCTGACACGCCGGGAGTTCCTTCGCTACACGGCCCTTTTAGGGATGTCTGTGAGCGCGGCCTCATCTCTCATCGGGCTGCCGCGAGCAAAACCCCTGTATGCCGCCGGTGTTCGGCGGGGAGGGACGCTCAGGGTCTCTGGGGCTGTTCAGAAGGTTACGCATCCTGCACAGTTTTCCTGGATCAATCCCTCGAACCAACTGCGTCAGGTGGCCGAATATCTCACCTACACCGATAAAGACAACATCACGCATCCCTATCTTCTGGAAAATTGGGAGGTCAGTGATGATCTGAAGACCTGGATCCTGAATCTCCGTACAGGTGTGAAATTCAACAATGGCGATGATTTCAACGCAGATGACGTGGTTTTTACCATGAACCAGTGGCTGAATAAGGACGTGGGTTCCTCCCTGCTGGGCATGGTGGGGGGCTATCTTAATCCAACAGGCATTGAAAAGACGGGTAAGCATCAAGTAAAACTCCACCTCAATCGGCCGGAGATAGCCGTTCCCGAACACCTTTTCCACTACCCGGCTCTTGTTTTGAACCACAGAACCTTTGAGGGGGATTTCATCAAGAAGCCTCACGGCACAGGTCCCTACACGTTGGAACTATACCGTGAGGGAGAGCGCTGCGTGGTCAAGAGACGGCATGATTACTGGCAAAAGGGAGACGACGGCAAGACGCTACCTTACATAAACAGCATGGAGTTTATCGACATGGGAACAGAGATGGCTCCTCAGATCGCCGCTGTTAAGGCTGGAGAGACCGACATGATCGACCTCAGCGATGCGGGGGGGACTGACGTCTACCAGGCCCTGAAGGACGACCCCAATATCAATGTTCTCCCAAGTACTACCGGCCAGACTCGGCTGCTGCGCATGCGGGTGGACATGAAGCCCTGGTCCGATAACAGGGTGCGAATGGCTTTGAAACTCTGTCAGCACCGGGAAAAGATTCTGGCGCTTGCATATTTCGGGCAGGGTCTCCAGGGACAGGACTTCCACGTCTCCCCCAAGCATCCCGAATACTGTAAAAAGCCCATCCCCAAGTATGATCCGCAGCGGGCCAAGCAACTCCTGAAGGAGGCTGGATATGCCAAAGGCCTGGACGTCAACCTGGCGGTGGGAAATGATTGGACGGATGTGGTGCGCTACGCCGAAGTACTTAAACAGGATGCCGCACCGGGCGGCTTCAGAATCAACATCAAGCCCATGCCAACCAGCCAGTACTGGGAGAAGTGGACCGAGGTGGATCTGGGCATCACTCCCTGGACCCACCGTCCGCTGGGCACCATGGTGCTGAACCTGGCCTATGTCGCAGATGATGAGGGCAAACCGGTGCCCTGGAACGAAACGCGCTGGGTGGACAAAGAGTTTTCCAGATTGCTTAAGAAGGCCAACGGGACTCTGGATGTAGAGGAGCGCCGCAAGATTTTCTGCGCGCTAGAAGAGATCCAGATGACCCGGGGATCCATCGGTATCGCCTGGTGGCGGAATGTCTGGATGGTCGCCAGAAAAAGTGTCAGGAATGTGCAATCCCATCCGACACTTTACATGCTTTTCAACAAGGTATGGCTTGAAAAAAAGGCGTAATCCGGGTCACCATGCCGTAAAAGGTTGTTAGGTAATGGTTAAGTTCATTGTAAGGCGGTTTTTCTTGCTCCTGCTCACCATGATTCTTGTCTCGGTGGCTGTTTTCCTTATTACCGAGTCGTCACCCGGCAATGTGGCCCGAAACGTGCTGGGGAGTTTTGTCACCCCCGAGCAGGAGGCATCTTTTCTGGCTCGGATGGGCCTGGATAAGCCGGCTTACCTTCGCTATCTGTACTGGCTTGTGGGCAGTGACTGGCATGCCTCGCAAAAGGTCGGCCTGCCAATGAAGCGGATTACGACGGAAGAGGGCTTCGTGGAGTGGTGGGCTGTCAGGAAAGACGGCGCCCCAATTCGCTGGAAACTGGAGGGTGAAGATCTCATCGCCATCGTCAGGCTCCCTGATAATACTGTCGACGAATATGTGAATAATGAAAAATGGCGGACAGATAAAAAAGGTATTACCGGTTTCTGGGGAATCGACACTCAGAACCATGCGGTCAAATGGGAAAAGGGCACCAACCGAAAGGTCTGGACATTCGTCATGGGAACAGGATGGATGGAGACCACCGGCGGCCCCGTTGATTACATACCCCTGAAGAAAGGCTTCGTTCGGGGTGATCCCGGTCTCTCCCTTCGAACTGGGAGGCCCGTAGCCAAGACTCTCTTTACCCGATTGCGCAATTCACTGGTTCTGGCCGGACTCGCTTTTTTCATCGTCATGCCTCTGGCCTTGTTCCTGGGCATTATTGCGGGGTTGAAAGAAGGGAGTCTAAGGGATCGCCTGCTCTCGGTAGGCGGCACACTGTTTTCGGTGATACCGGAGTTCGCTACGGGAATTTTCCTCATTCTCATTGTGTCATTGTGGCTGGGACTGGTTCCCGGTGCAACAGTATTTGGCGAACAAGCTCCCTGGGAGAGGCTGGACATGATTGTTTTGCCCGTGTTGACCCTTACTCTCATTGAACTGGGGTACATTCTGCGCATTACCCGGGCCAGCATGGTGGAGGTGATGAAGTCTTCCTACATCCGCGCCGCCTTCCTCAAAGGATTGCCCCATTCGCGGATAGTTTTTAAACACGCCGTGCGAAACGCCTTGATGGCGCCGATCACGGTAATCATGCTCCACGTCAACTGGCTCCTGGGAGGGATCGTGATCGTGGAGGTGGTCTTCGGCTATCCCGGGCTCGGCAAGTATTTGCTTGACTCAGCGTTGTATAAGGACATTAACGCCCTGGAGGCCGGAGCCATGATTCTGGTAACGGTGGCTGTGGGGACCCAGCTCATCGCCGATGTTATTTATACGTTCCTTAACCCGCGTATTCGCTATGGCTAGCGATGTAAGGGCTGGTTTGAAACCCGCCCTTCTGTTGCCTCAAAGAATCGTGAGATTATAAATAAGGTCTGCAGGGCCAGGGTTATCTCCGTCCGAAGTGCCACGCTTTCAAGAGTAATCCTCCATGGGTTACAGGAAGAGCAAACATGCCAGTAAGTAATGCGACAGCCGCTCCCGCCGGAGTGGAAGCGAAGACGGGGTGTATGAGCATGATGTGGGACAGGGTTTCTGTTGTCTTTGCTTCTAATACAGCATTGATTGGATTGGCTATTGTCCTGTTTTGGGTGTTTGTATCGGTTTTCGCTCCGTTTCTGACACCGTATTCGCCATTGGAGCAGGACTGGAAGGCTCCAAATCAGGGACCATCCCTTTCGCATCCTCTGGGGACGGATGAGCTGGGAAGGGATCTCTGGTCCCGGCTGATTTACGGAGCGCGCGTGGTGCTGATCATCATGCCTGTCTCTGAAAATTTCTTGCTTCCCGGGGGGACGGCCTTTTGGGGGGTGTTCGCCGCGTTACTCCTGGGGATGGCTCTTGGACTGGTGGGTGGATATCATGGCGGGTGGATTGATGAGATCGTCATGCGTCTTCTGGACGCCATGATGGCCGTTCCCGTTATCCTTCTCTACCTGATCATCATGGCGGCGTTGGGCGCGTCTGCCGTTAATGTGGTGATCGCCATCGCTATTGTGGGAACACCCGGTATCGCTCGACTGGTACGCAGCCTCACCCTGGACATCCGCACTCGTGACTACGTAAGAGCCGCGGAGGTTCGGGGAGAAAGCCCATGGCACATTATGTTCATCGAGATCCTGCCCAATGCGCGTGGTCCCATTATCGTAGATGCCATGCTGCGCGTCGGCTACGCCATCTTTGCCATGGGAACCCTGGGGTTCCTGGGCCTGGGGTTGCCCCCTCCCTCTCCTGACTGGGGAAGCATGGTGGCCAAGGGACGAGAGTTCATCCTGGCAGGCAGCCCCTGGGCCGCTCTGTGGCCCTCTGTTGCCATCGCCTCGTTGGTGATAGGCTTAAACCTGTTGGCAGACGGTCTGCGGGAAGAGTCCGTGCGCTATCAGTAGATGAGGGGAGAAAATTTGAATGTAGAACTAAGAAATTCGCGATAAAGATAAACACGAATGACAAAATACGAACTCCGAAACAATATGATCGTGATATCTTAGGTTTAATCAAGCTCAAATTCACTGACAATGTCAGTGGTGGGGGGGGTGGGGGCGGAGGCCCCACACCTTTTTAACTGCGAAACTTTGGCTATGAATATGATTACAGACAGTGCCAGCAATGCCGATTCGGTTTCAGTGCTCGAGTTGGATAATCTGGCTATTTCCTATGAGACCCGCACAGGCGAAGTAGAAGCCGTCCGAGGCGTTTCCTTCCGTGTTAATAAAGGCGAGACTGTTGGTCTGGTGGGCGAATCGGGATGCGGCAAGAGCACTATCGCCTTCGGGATTGTAGGATTTCTTGGCCTCAATGGTAAGATTACAGGCGGAAGTGTCCGTTTTCAAGGAAACGAGCTGATCGGTCGGTCGCAGGCGGAACTTACCAGGCTCCGGGGCGACAGGATCACCATGGTGTATCAGGACCCCATGCAGGCTCTCAACCCTTCCATACGACTGGGTGAGCAGCTTGCCGAGGTCCTGACCTGCCATCAGCGTATATCAAAGAACGAGGCCTGGGAACGATCCATCCAAATGCTCAGGCGTGTTTACATGCCCGATCCCGAAGATGTGATGAGGCGCTACCCGCATCAAATTTCAGGTGGGCAGCAGCAGCGGGTTGTCATTGCTATGGCGATGCTGAATAACCCGGCCCTCCTGATCATGGATGAGCCCACAACAGCCCTGGATGTCACTGTGGAAGCGGCAGTGCTGGATTTGATCGAGGAGTTGAAAAAGGGATTCGATGCGGCCACTATTTTCATCACACACAACCTGGGCGTGGTTGCCCGGGTGAGTGATTATCTGTGCGTTATGTACGCCGCGGAGATGGTGGAGATGGGGCCCGTGAAGGAGGTTTTCCAGAGGCCGCGCCACCCGTACACCATGGGGTTGTTGAGCTGTGTGCCCAGGCTGGGAGAGGACAAGGCCGGCTCTATACTCCATCCTATTCAGGGCCGCGTGCCTCCTCCGGCTAAGCGGCCGAAGAATGAGTGCATCTTTGCACCCCGTTGCGACTATGCAACGGAGAAATGCCGGGAGACACGTCCAGGTCTCACTGAACTCTTGCCAGAGCATGTCGCTCGCTGTATCTACGCCCGGGAAATTGACAGTGGTCTGCGAATCGCTCCAAAGCGGCGCCATGGTGAAGGAAGGCCCGCTCAGGCTTTACCCTGTTTCCGCGAGGAGGCCCTGCTCAGCTTTGAACAACTCAAGGTTTACTACCCACAGGAATCAAAGTCGGTGGCCAGTTTGTTCTGCCTGGGTGAAAAGAAGTATATCAGGGCTGTCGATGATGTGAGTCTAAGGTTGGCAAAGGGCCGGACTCTCGGCATCGTTGGTGAGTCGGGTTGCGGCAAGTCCACCCTGGCCAAGGGAATCATCGGCCTGGAACCGGTGACCGATGGCGAAGGGGAATTTTTGGGAATAGACATCACGCGGCCTGTGTCGGAGAGGGAAACAAGATTGGTTCAGGAAATGCAGATGGTCTTCCAGAATCCCGACTCCACCCTCAACCCTTCCTACTCCATCGGCAGGCAGATCGCCCGGCCCATTAAGAAGTTCAAGACCGTCCCAAAGGTTCAAATCAAGAGCGAGGTCGTTCGTCTCCTCAAGGCCGTGCGCCTTGATGCCTCATACTATGATCGATTCCCCCGACAACTGAGCGGTGGTGAGAAACAACGGGTTGGGATCGCCCGTGCCCTGGCCAGTCGGCCTGAGCTGATCATCTGTGACGAGCCGGTGTCCGCCCTGGATGTCTCGGTCCAGGCGGCAGTGATTAACCTCCTTTTGGATATCCAGAATATGTTCGGCACAGCGATGATTTTCATCGCTCACGACCTGAGCGTGGTCCGCTTTTTTTCCGACGATGTGGCCGTTATGTACCTTGGACAAATTGTTGAAATCGGCCCCGCCGAGGCCATCTATTCACCCCCATACCATCCTTACACCGAGGCGCTGCTGTCAGCGGTTCCCATACCGGATCCTGACGCAGAGCAGAAAGAAATTCGCCTCGGCGGCAACGTGCCTAGCCCGGCTAACCCGCCCAGCGGCTGTCGTTTTCACACCCGCTGTCCCAGGCGAGAAGAGATGCTGCCCGATGGTGGCAAGATCTGCGAAACGGTGGTGCCTCCCTGGCGGGAGGCGGAAACGCACCGAATTCTCTGCCACATTCTCCTCGAGGATCTGAAAAAGGTGGAACCGGTTGTTTCCACCGACGACAGCAGGAGGTAAAATCCCCTTAGGAGTCCGCCTGATTCCTTAATAGAATATCACAAATTCGTGAACCAGAATAATTGAAGGGAGAGTACACGATGGCATTGCAGTCGGTTGGTTTGTTGAGCCCGGGGGATATGGGGCATGTGGTAGGCCGGGTGCTTGTGGATCACGGGATGCCGGTGCTGACCTGTCTGGAGGGACGGAGCGAACGGACGAGGGGGCTGGCACAAAAAGCGGGAATTGAGGCGGTGCCGACTTACTGGCAGCTTGTGCGGGATACGGATCTGATCCTTTCAATTCTGGTGCCCGCTGAAGCTGAGAGGGCCGCCAAGACGGTGTCTCAAGCTCTGAGAGATACCGGAGAGCGGGTTGTGTACGTGGACTGCAACGCTGTTGCGCCTGCCACTGTGCGGTCAATCGGGGAGACGATCAGGGAAGCCGGGAGCCGGTTTGTGGATGCAGGGATTATCGGCCCGCCGCCGAGGCAGAAGGGAACCACGAAGTTTTATGCTTCGGGGACCGATGCAGGGGAGTTTGAATCGCTCAGGGCTTACGGCCTGGATGTGCGGGTGATCGGGACGGAGATCGGTCAGGGCTCCGGGATCAAGA
>JAFDED010000094.1 GCA_019310535.1 Deltaproteobacteria bacterium | reverse complement strand
TCCATAACGCTCTCTCCTTGCTCTTGAAAAACGTTATACAACAGTATCGAATCTGACGCCAGCTTTTTCTTATTCTTTTTTCAAAGAGCTTTTTCAAAAAGCTAAAGTGTTACGATTTATCATCCGCAAAGAGAGGGATAAGCCGCCTTGCATGTCCAGTAATTCCTTCATAGAGCAAAGAATCCGAGCAATCAATGCCCAATCCCAGTGTTTGCCTTTGCCCAGGCTTTTTCAGCCACTGTTTAACCGCATGATAGAAATCATCCACATTCTCATACAGCTCATGCCGGGATGGATCGGCCTTGACCCTATGTGTCAATATCAAGAAACATTCAGCACACCTGAATCCGAAAGCTCCCCGCCCAATTTTGAGATCAGCCCAGTATTCACTGCAATAAGAAGCATCTTCAGCCATGTTTTTCCAGTCAGATATGAAGCCGGATTTTCTTGTGCTTCTATAAACTTCAATATCTCTTGGTGTGCCCAGGATATCGGCCGGTATTCGCTCCAGCTTCAAATCCCCTTTTCCCACCATTTTTTGAACATAGAGGTCAAAGGGCTTTCCATCGTGAGTGGTTCCGGGCGTTGTTCTGATTAGAGATAAATCTTCCAGCATTTTCTCTGCTTATTTTTCATCCACGAAAAGGGTCCCTTGATTTTATTGACATCAGTGTTTTAAAAATGGTAAAATTCCATTAAATAAAATTGGGATAAAATTGAAAAGTTACACTTTGGTTACAAGATTTTGCGAAATCCCCATGAATAGTGAGAGAGGGTGGGTTCAAATCCCATCATCTCCACCATTTCTTTTTTACTATACGGCGAGAAATTTGATTAAAAGACTCCAGGCAAATCACAGAAAGCCGGAACTCGGGCACAGAATAAGGGTGAGCATCGATGCGAACCAGTGCAAGGGATGCGGCATATGTGTGGCCGTGTGCCCCTGGAACGTACTGGCCGTGGGGGAAGAGTTGAGCGAGAAGGGATACCGACGCATCACCGTCATGGAGCCCGAGCGCTGCACCGCTTGCGAGCGTTGCGTCGCTCTGTGTCCTGATTTCGCCATCGTTGCGGAGGTGGAGCGGATGCAGGAAACTGGCTGAGCCATCGCTGCCATCGTAACGTCAAACCTTTCTTACGACCACTCGGAAACTTCAAACATCCGTCGTTTATACTCCATGAAATGGAAGCGGAAACCCATATGGACCGTAGGGAACGATACGAAATACGCATGGCTGGATTTGGGGGTCAGGGCCTTTTGTTTGCCGGCCGGGTTCTTGGAATAGCGCTTGCAGTCCATGCGCGTGAGAACGTGGTACAGACACAGTCGTACGGGCCTGAATCAAGAGGCGGCGCCAGCCGCTCCGAGATCATCGTCGGCGGCGAGGAGGAAATAGATTATATAAAGCTGGAAAACCCGGACATGTTGGTCTTGATGTCCCAGGAGGCTTGCGATAAGTTTTTCCACAATCTCAAGCCAGGCGGCTATATCATCCTGGACCCCGGCACGGTCAAAATTCACCCGGATCCTCCACCCGGCAGCAGGTTGATGGCCATTTCAGCCAGCCGGATGGCCCATGATATGGGAATCCCCATGTCCGCCAACATGATCATGCTGGGAGCCGTTGTGGGTCTTTCGGGTGTGGTTGAAGTGAATCATGTGATACAGGCCATCCGTGACATAAGCAGCGGGGCGGTGGCGAAGGCCAACGAGAAGGCGTTTTATCTCGGGATGGAGGAGGCTGCCGGGCAAAAAGGCGGTGCACGATGACCCCTCCATTCCGTAAAACAGGATACCTATTCATGCAGGGCAGCGAGGCATGCGTCGAAGGGGCCATTGCCGCGGGATGCCGTTTCTTTGCGGGGTATCCCATTACCCCGGCCAGCGAGGCGGTCGAGCACATGGCCCGTAGACTGCCGCAGGTGAAGGGCTTTTTTGTCCAGATGGAGGACGAGCTGGCCTCCATGGGAGCCGTCATAGGCGCCTCCTGGGGGGGGACAAAGTCCATGACTGCAACCTCGGGCCCCGGCTTCTCTCTCATGCAGGAAAACATAGGTATGGCGGTCATGAGCGAGACTCCCTGCGTCATCATGGATGTCATGCGCGGCGGCCCCTCGGGTGGTCAGGCCACTCAGCCATCTCAGGGCGACGTCATGCAGTCCCGATGGGGTACGCACGGCGATCATCCCATCATCGTGCTGTGTCCGAATTCCGTGCAGGAGATGTTCGATCTGAGCGTGGAGGCGTTTAACCTGTCCGAGCGGTTTCGCAGCCCTGTGATATTACTGAGCGAGGAGGCCACCGCACACCTGCGCGAAAATCTTTATATCCCAGAGGAAGTGAATGTCCAGCCCAGGCGAAAGCAGACCCTCACGCCCGCCGAGGCAGGGCCTCTCTGGTTGGCTGGAAACGATGGTGTTCCTCTCATGCCCGACGTTGGGACGGGTTACTCGGTGTCTGTGGAACAAAATGTGCACGACGAGTATGGCGCCATGCAGGCATCCGACCCTGAGATCGCCGATAGGCTCCTCAAGCGCCTGCACCGGAAAGTTATGGATCACATCGACGAGTTCGCCCGAGTGGAGGAGCGGTATATGGATGGGGCACGAGCGGCAGTTATCGCTTATGGATGTGTTTCGCGCAGCGCCCTTGCTGCGGTGAAGCGGATGCGGAGCAAGGGTCTCCCCGTGGGCCTGCTAAGGCCCATCACGCTGTGGCCGTTTCCTGAGGAGTGGATTCTGAGGGCCGTTGATGAGACTCACACCCTGATCATCCCCGAGATGAACCTTGGTCAGCTTGTTTTGGAGGTGGAACGCGTGGTGAAAGAGCGCGCCCGCCTGATCCGCTTGTCAAAGCTGGGCGGCGCCATCCCAACACCCACCGAGATCATGGAGGTAGTGGAAGAGGCCCTGTCACGTCCATAAGATGGACGCCTATCGCCCCGCACTCTCTCCCATCAAAAAGCATTGGCGCTCACTTGAGCTGAAACTGGAAGAAAATTCTTGTAAAAGTATCAATGAGCAATGCAAAATTGCTAATATAATAAAAGAAGAAACGAAGACCGGTAATTTTCCAATGCTCATTGCTAATTGTTCATTTTTCATCAGGATTATCCTGTCAGGTCAGCAAATAAAACTTTAATTGCTTGATTTTTATTAAATTCTTACTCTCTCCAATCAAAACATGCTCCTAAGATAGAACATCTGGAGAAATATCCTTATTCATGGGGCAACAAACCATGCAGTTACATGCTACACGCCGAGTCATGCGCAACGTTGAGCGCGCCTCGGTAATGTGCGCCGGATGCGGAAATGGAATCGTAATGAGCACCACCCTGCAAGCAATGGCAGCTCAGGGCATCCCTCGTGAGCAGGTCATGCTGATCACCGGGGCTGGATGCAACGGCGCACTGGGAGACCTTTTCCGATTCGACTGGATACATGCACCCCATGGTCGGGTGCTTCCTGTAGCCATGGGCCTCAAGATCGTACGCCCTGAGCTTCATGTCCTGGCCTTCATGGGAGACGGAGATTGCGCCTCCATCGGCGGCAACCACTTGATCCACGCGGCGCGGCGTAACATCGGCGTGATTGCCGTCGTGTTCAACAACCTCAACTACGGTCGCACCGGCGGCCAGGTGGCGGCCACCACCCCCCACGGGGCCATCTCTACCACATCCCCGTATGGCAACGCCGAGCGCCCCTTTGACCTGTGCACCCTGGCCCAGGCTTCGGGAGCCACCTATGTGGCGCGATGGACAGCGCTCACCTACCCTCACCTCCAGCGATCCTTAGAAAAAGCTTTCTTGCGCAAGGGGTTCTCCTTTATCGAGGTGATCATCCCCTGCCCCACGAATTACGGGCGGCGAGAGCTGCGAACCCAGGAGCCTGTTGATAATCTCATGTGGATCGCCCGAAACACCATCACCCGAGAACGTGCAGCTGTCTTGCCGAGACACAGGCTGGAGGGCAAGTTCGTGGTGGGCGAGTTTGTCGAGGACGACTCGGTCTCCGAGTTCTCCGACGAACTGCGCCGACTGCACAGGTAAAGACATACACGGTACTGAGTGCCGCGTCAAAAGCAACCAGGCTGATCATCAAAAGCCCCTACCCGCAATCCACATTTACGATCACCACATGAAGAGGCACCCATGATTTTCAACGGTCCTGCATCATGTAACCGGCGCAATTTCACGGATGCAGACGTTGGGCTCAAGGCTCGAATTCTGTAATGGGGCTTGTTATGTTATTTAAAAAGGAGTGACCATGATAAACCGGGCACTCCTTTGTGGTTTTTTTAATATAACCCTTCTCAAACAGTTACATCCCGACGCAGCGCTCTGGGAAGTCGATCAAGAAGAAAGATTATATTTAATCCCTCGCTCTTATCGATCCAGGCATTTCCGTCAGCGATCATGTTCGTCAGCGCTCGGCCGCGAACCCAATCAATCAGATACGACGGGTCTTGAACCACTAGCTGCAAATCAGCCACTGGTGAGGTATCAATTTTTTTTAACGTGCTGTTCGTTATTTCGATTCCAAAATCGCCCCCGCCGGTTTTGAAATTAATGCGCGTATGCCAGCCGGCCAGAGCGGCTGTGGCTCTTTCGCTCTTTGGTATAAGACGTGCCATTGAGTAGATTTGTTTCATTGCTTCGTCTAGCTTCTTTTTATGTGCCGGTGTAACGTGAATCCTCGGCTCAACAGGCTTTTCCCAGTTGATTTCACTTTCCAACAGCCCATTTTTCGTTATTAATTTTTGAGGAAGTTCATTTTGTGGAACAACGAAGAGATCGCTTGTGCTGCCGATCCGTTTATCTTTAAAGACTACTTTAACCGGCGTTCCCTTTTTGAAAATTCCCGTCTGAAGTATCCCTTTTGTGGTATAAGCCAGGAGGAGGATGGCTGTATGAGACTCACCCAGGTAAACATATCCCAGGGCAAAGGGCACCCTTGTTTTAAACCGGGCGTTGCCAAAGAAAGTAATGGTCGGCGAAGCAACCATTTCTCCTGTATCGGGCACTTCAACTTCCAACATTTCGACAAACCCGCACGTGGGGCACCTTTTCATAAACGGAGGGCAGATAATCTGACGGCATTCAGGGCATTGATGACCAAGTATCTTCTTTTTGTCGCGGATTGCGAGGAAAAATTTGGAGAATTCGCCGCAAGAGTGTTGATACGATGTAAACATGGCTTCGTTGTGAAGGAGAATTTTCTCACCGTCAACGTCTATTTCTTGTGAGGCTTTCGGAGGTACAGCGGTCACGGGAATTACCAATTCTTTTTCTCTTTGCTTTTCTTTGATCATTGAGCTCGCCCTCCCTGTATCGTTTTAGCTGATCTTGGTTCCAGAGATAGAACAGCCGCAAAACCGTAAGCAGCAATGGTCGCCCCTGTGCCGTGAACGAGGCCGTGGGGTAAATTGCGTTCACGCATCTGGTCACAGGCAAACTTGGCTGACATGGCGTTGCTGCCGCCCACAAAGTGTCCGCAGAATGTCAATCCTCCCGACCAGTTAACCAGGAGGTCCCCGTTGGGCTTCATCACATCCAGCGTATCATTGGCTTTTCCCAATGGGACAAACCCCATTTCCGCCATAGTAATCATCAACTGGGGCACAAAAGCATCATGAAGTTCGATAACCTTGATATCTTTTGGGGTAACCCCGGCCTGGCTATAGGCCTGCCGGGCCGCCAGGCAATCGGAGTCGATACGGTGAAGGATTTTATGGGGGTGAGATTTACCCACAAAATAAGGTTCATTCGCTGCTGCAATCCCGGTAATCCAAACAGGGGGTTTGCCGGAAGCCTTTTCGATTTTCCCGGCCATTCCCTTTGACGTTAAGAGTAAAGCCACAGCACCTTCGGTGTAGACGCACGTTTCCAGAAGTCTGAAAGGTGTAACGATGTAGCGTGATTCCATTACCTGTTCGGCTGTGACCACTTCTCCCCCGCGCTGGGCGTAAGGATTATTCTGAGCTTGCTTTGAGAGAAGCTCAACCAGTTGCGCCCTTATCCAGGGATCAAGATCACCAGGGTGTTCATCCATATAAGCTAATACTACCTGGGCGTAAGAACTGGCGGCCGTAACGCCGATCGGTCTCTCGAACCAGGGATCCCAGGAGTAGGCAATTGTTTGCACCACCTGCGGAGTTGGATGTTTAGCCTCAAAGTCGTAGCAATCGGTTGCTTTTTCCACTCCAAGAAGAAGCACTACATCATACAGTCCGCTGGCTACCATATTGTAAGCGGCCAACATAGCATAGCCACCGGTGGCTCCGCCATTGGACACCCTCATCAACGGTTTGTTGGCCAGGCCGACAATTCCCTGCAGACCCGATTCCGGTATGGCCTGAAATTCAAAAATGTCATTATAAATTCCAGCAACACCTGCCTGAACCACATCGATGGGGACTTTGGCTTCTTTTTCCAGTTCTGCAACGGCCCACTGAGCGAGCTCCCAGAAGGTTTTGTCAACATGCCGGGCTTTGCAAGGCGTCATTGCCGCTGCTGAAATGGCAACAGGTCTCATTGTTGTTCTCCTTCCTTTAGAGGCATCAAAGAATAGTAAAGTAATGATGGTACAAAGAAGGTATTATTTGTCAAATGTCTGATTACCGGTGGTTCCCTGTTTTTCCCCTTGATCAAATGTATGATCCAGTGGCAGACCGGAAAGCAGGTAAGATGAGGGCGGGTTTTATCCCCGCCCTCACACGAAAGGCACAGTTACTAAAGCTTACCCTTTCGGACAAGATTAATCCCCGTCCCCATAGTAGAGCAGTTTGGATCAGCGTGCTGGAATGCCCACCATATACAGCAACGTGAATTGTGAGGGAACTCCCGGCCTGATTACTCAAATATTACTTCCATCACGGGACAAAATGTACCTTCAATTTAAAAACTACCGATAAATGGTGAGGCGCTGTCCTGAGTAAATACGGTTGGAGTTTTTCAACCGATTCCATTGCTGAATCGCCTTTATACGGACGTTGTACTTTTGGGCGATGCCTGAAAGGGTCTCACCGGGTTGAATCCGGTGAAAAATCTTCTTCCCTTTGTACATGGATGATGTCGAGGGGTTATTACGAACATGGCCGTTATTACAGCTTTTAATAAACTGCACAGCGTCCTTGTATTTATCAGGAGGCACATACAATGTGTATCGCCCTCTGGGAATCAGGGATTTTCTGAAATGGGGATTGAGCTTCATGAAAGACCTGTAAGTCATCCCGCACGTTTCCGCCAGAGATATCAGATCCAGTTTAGCACACCTCACCCTGGCTTCCACTGGCTCGAAAATCAAGGGTTCGTAAAGCTCATCGGGTTCTGGATAAAATCCATAGGCCTTGGGATCCGAGAGAATTATTTTGGCGGCTGCGATACGAAAGACGTATCGCTCGGTCTCAGATGGGAGGAACAAGTCATAATAATTAATGACCTTTTGCCTTTTCAGTTCCTTCTGAATCTTTTTCTCTCCTATGTTATATGCGGCCACTGACAGATACCAATCTCCGAACATCTCATAGAGATCCTGCAGATACGCGAGGGCCGCATCGGTTGACTTCACGGGATCTCGCCGCTCGTCTACATAGCGCTTTCTTCTGAGTTTATACTTGATGCCGGTGGCGGGCATAAACTGCCACAGTCCCGCTGCTCCTGCATAAGAACGAACCTTGGGGCGCAGCGCACTTTCCACTATGGCAACATACTTCAGATCTTCCGGAAGTCCCTTTGCCCGAATTCGCTCCTGGATGAATGGAAAATATCGATTCGCCCGCTTTATCCAGAGGAGCACCTGGGGAACATCATGTACCGATAGCAGAAATTCCCTGTCCATCCGCTCCCTTATATCACCGTATTGCATCGGTATAGGCTGCCCGAAAAGCAGGACAGTGCGGGGCAAACGATAGCGGTCCATGCCGTAAAGTTGTTGTAACCGGTCGAGACGTTGCCGGTACTCCTCCAGTAACCCCCGAACACGGGATATCTCCGCCCCGAGATGTTCAAGCTCGGTTCTCAAAGCAGAAACTTCGGACTCCTCCCCACCATAAGCCCCGTTTGATCCCACCATCAGAAATATTATCAGAAAGAAAATGGACCGAAACCAATTGATCATTTCATCGCACCCCTCGCGAGGAGATCACTTTTGCGTGTAATTATAACATGAAATTGTATTTTTCTTGCTATACTTTTTTCACTTCATCCCTACTGGTTAAATATCTTCTCATCAAAGGCGAATGTGAGATGTGCATCAATCTGCCGAAGATCTAACGCAGACCATGACGCCGCTGCAAACACCCGAAGAACATCCGGGGCCGTTTCGTGATTGTGCGAGGCCCAGCCTTCTGCAATTGAAGTGCATCGTTCAGCGGAAATCAATTCAGATTACGGAAATTCTATGAATGTCCCCAGGCATTGAGGCATCTCGGATATGAAGTAAGGGGTGTACAGATTTGGGTCGATGCAGGTAGATTGGAACCGGCATCCGTTGCGATCAATAACCGGTATGGCCGAAGCCGCCCGATCCTCGACTCGTATCTTCCATTTCTTCGGTCACAATCAGTTGGGCACGAGAAGTCCGTGTGACAACCATCTGGGCAAGGCGCATCCCTTCCCGGATCCGAAAGGGTTGCTGGCTTACGTTTATAACGAGCAATTGAACCTCGCCCCGGTAATCCGGGTCTATTGTCCCGGGTGCGTTCAAAATAGTGATCCCATGCGCATCGGCCAGCCCGCTCCTGGGACGAATCTGTCCCTCCCATCCCGGGGGAATGGCCACGGCTATGCCCGTGGGAATGCGGGCCCAGCGGCCGCCCTCAAGAATGATATCCTCTCCCGGCGCCGCGCAAAGATCCATGCCGGCGGCATTGCTTGTCTGGTAGGATGGAATCGCCGCTCCTGTCCGAAGTATTTTCACCGGTATCCGGACTGTTTCCATAACCCGTTTCCTCCGGCCCTCTTCCGCTGGAACAGCCATGACCACTCGGTCACAGCAAAACATGAATAGAGGAGGAGTTTTTGACAAGATAGCAGGATCCGAAAAATTCGGATTATACTGTTATCCCGTTAAAAAAAATTTTTAGAATTATCCACTTTGATCAGCAACATATTGATCAGCGATATTACAGTCAAATTGCCGCCAATAATAGATGAAGGATTATGTTGGCGTGGCCCGGACGACTTGTCGTCCGGGTCGCGAAGCGACAAGAAGTTTTGCCAAGTGCACCCCGCGCACGGGAACCATTAAACGAGCCATGTACTGCCTCTTGCTGCTGCGCAGCCCGGACATAAATTATCTGGGCCGTCCCTCTGGAACCTGAATGCCATTGAGGTTTGGCCGGTATTGAATCACAGCTTTCGGTCCAATGGGTAAGCAATAAGAATTTAATAAAAATCAAGCAATTAAAGTTTTATTTGCCGACCTGATAGGATAATCCTCAAAAATCTTTTTTCACAGAGAATGTAAATGAAGAACTGTTATTACCCCGTTTCCATAATGATCCTGCTCAATGCGGATGGGGAAGAATTGCGGTGTGGGAAGTTTCCAATCCAATCACCTATGGTGAAGGGTTACCGCAATGCTCGTTTTTACTTGCCGGATGCAATCTCAAGAGAAAGAACCCTCAGGATGTTCACTGCGAAAACAGGTCCTTAGGTATGCTTGAAGGGGCTATATTTCCCATAACAGTCAGTGCAAGATGCTCCTTCTGCAGGATAGCGCCGGCGAGTCTCTGCACATCCTCCGCTGTCACGGCGTCGATGGAATCTAAGACTTCTTGCTCCGGGATATATCGGTCGAAATAAATCTCGGATTTTGCCAATCGGCTCATTCGAAAATCCGTGTTCTCGCAGCTTAGCATCAAGTTGCCCTTGATTTTCTCCTTTGACCTATTAAGCTCTTCCGGCGATAATGATTCATCTCTAAGGTTTTTTATTTCCCTGGAACACACTTCCAGGACCTCGTTCACCGACTCCTCTCCGGTGCCCGCATAAATACTGAGTAATCCAGCATCCGAACAGGAAAAGAAAGATGACCCGATGGAATATGCCAATCCCCTCTTCTCCCGAACTTCCTGGAATAACCGGCTGGACATACCTCCACCTAAAATGCTATCCAGTATATAGCCGGCATAGCGCAGGTTGCTGATAGCTGAAGGACCGGTCGTCCCCATGCACAGATGGACCTGTTCAAGAGGTTTTTGGATGACCTGGAAGGCGTGATTGCCGTGTGGAGGCTTGATGAAAGGAGGGGAGCCTGCCGGTTCCAAATGACTAAAGGCTTTTTTAACCATCGCTTCCAGCTTAGGCTGGTTAATATTGCCGACGGCGGCAAGTACAATGCGCTCGGGTCGGTAGTGATCCCAGTAATAATTCAAGATTGCTTCTCTCTCCAACGCCATAACCGTGGAAGCAGTGCCCATTATGGGCATACCCAGTGTATTGTCAGACCAATAGGATTGGAGAAAGAGATCATGAATGTATTC
The DNA here is from genome assembly GCA_019310535.1 of Deltaproteobacteria bacterium. Taxonomy (GTDB): domain Bacteria; phylum Desulfobacterota; class JAFDED01; order JAFDED01; family JAFDED01; genus JAFDED01. The sequence continues at coordinate 4,334 of JAFDED010000094.1, read as the reverse complement.
GTCGGGAGTATCCTCAACCCCCCTGATCTCCTGGGCGATCACCTGTTTTTCGCGTTCGATCTCCGTGGGATCAAAGACAGAGTTAAGGAAGATATCACTGAGCAAATCGAAAGCCTGCGGCAGATGATTACTCATCACCTTCACATAAAAGCCCGTGAATTCCTTGCTTGTAAAAGCATTCAGAATGCCGCCCAGCGATTCGATTTCCCGGGCGATCTGCAGCGCATCCCGACGACGGGTCCCTTTGAAAACCATGTGCTCAAGAAAGTGCGAGATGCCGTTTTGTTCGGGTTGTTCGTGTCGGGAGCCAGTACATACCCAAATACCAAGTGAGACAGAGTGGACATGGGGAACACGGAGGGTAACAAGACGCAGACCATTGTCAAAAACGACTTTTTTGTATGTATTCATATGCTTGGCGAACTCTTTCATCTTTCATCATGACCATTATGATGCCTGTGGTGTCCACTGCGGTGATCACGATGGGATGATCTTCGATGATCTTGAGAGGCATGATTCTTCCTGTCGCCTGAATCATGAGGCTGGGGGAGCAGTTCCTTACGACTGAGACGAATTTTCCCTGCGGGATCAATATCCAGTACCTTAACGTCTACCTCATCACCTTCATTGAGAACATCTGAAACCCTCTGGACTCTTCGATGATCCAGGTGAGATATATGGATGAGTCCTTCTATACCCGGCAATATCTCCACGAAGGCACCAAAATCAACGATTTTTTTCACCTTGCCGTGATAGATATCTCCCACTTGAGCCTCGGCAGTCAGAGCCTTTACGAACTCGACGGCTTTCTGTGCGGCTTCGGCGTCACTGGAAAAAATATTTACGCGACCATCGTCTTCAACTTCTATTTTCACGCCGGTCTCACTGACTATCCCCCTGATCACCTTACCGGCTGGGCCGATGAGATCGCGGATACGATCTGGATTGATCTGCATGCTCAGAATGCGGGGCGCGTAGACGGAAAGCTCGGAACGGGGCCTTTCGAGAACTTTATTCATTTGATCAAGAATATACATGCGTCCTTCTCGGGCCTGTTCCAGGGCCTGCTCCAGAATCTCTCGTGTAATCCCGGTAATCTTCACATCCATCTGAAATGCGGTGACGCCGTTGCTGGTGCCCGCTACCTTAAAATCCATATCTCCAAGATGGTCCTCATCTCCCAGAATATCGGAGAGGATCACAACCTTTTCGCCCTCCTTGATAAGCCCCATGGCGATTCCCGCTACTGCGGATCGAACGGGAACACCGGCATCCATGAGTGCCAGGGAACCACCGCATACAGTGGCCATGGAAGAGGAACCATTGGATTCCAGTATTTCGGAAACCACACGGAGTGTGTATGGAAAATCCTCCTCGGGAGGCAGAACTGCTGCCAGTGCCCGTTCCGCCAGTGCTCCATGACCAATCTCTCGTCGGCTGGGTGATCTGAGCATTTTTACTTCACCCACGCAGAAAGGAGGAAATTTGTAATGAAGCATAAAGCTTTTTGTCGTGTCCTCCGTCAGGGTGTCGACACGCTGCTCGTCAGCGGTGGTTCCCAGGGTTGTAACAACCATGGCCTGAGTTTCTCCCCGGGTGAACAGGGCCGAGCCGTGGGTACGCGGCAAGTGATTTACCTGGATATCTATGGATCTGATGTCCTTGGGTCCTCGACCGTCGATGCGCCGTTTCTCGTGAACGATGGCAGAGCGCATAAGGGTTTTGACAATCTTGTCAAAGCTGTCTGTAACTTCCATCTCGCGGCCTGAAAATTCCTCCCCGAGCCTCTCCATGGTGCCATCGAAGATCTCTTGTATCCGGTTGCTTCTTTCCCGTTTATCAGAGATGGTCAGCGCTATTTGCACATCGTTTTCACAAAGCTCCCTCAATCGACGTTCCAGCTCAGCATCCACCGTGGGGGGGTCAAAGGCACGTTTAGGCTTTCCCGCGGCCGCTGTCAATTGATCCTGAATATCCAGGATCTGCTGGAGAGCCTGATGGCCGAACATGATGGCATCTGCCAGGACAGGCTCCGGGGTTTCCAACCCACCCCCCTCCACCATCACAATGGCATCCCGCGAACCCACCACGATGAGGTTAATATCCGAATCCTTCAGTTGGGAATACGTAGGGTTGCAAATGAACCGGCTGTCAACGCGTCCGACCCTTACACCTCCAATGGGCCCGCTCCAGGGAATGTCGGAAAGCGATAAAGCTGCTGAGGTCCCGGTGATGGCCAGAATGTCCGGATCATTCTCTTGATCAACGGAAAGGACCGTCCCGATGATCTGGGTTTCGCACATATACCCTTTCGGGAATAAAGGCCTGATGGGTCGGTCGATGAACCGGCTGGTGAGTATCTCCTTTTCGTTGGGTCGTCCTTCTCGTTTAAAAAAACCACCGGGAATCTTGCCGGCTGCATATGTCATTTCCTGGTAATCGACAACCAAAGGGAAAAAGTCCCTCCCCTCCCTTGGCACCTTTTCGGCCACTGCTGTGACCAACACAATCGTGTCTCCATATTGCACGAGAACTGCTCCATCAGCCTGGCGGGCCATTCGTCCAGTCTCAATGGAAAAAATTCGCTCTGCAATTTCAATTTCTACCCTTTTTCTCATTGTTTTTTTTACTCCTTAAAGGCGGCCAGAATACCGTTAAAGTGCGAAAAGCACAAAAAACTGGCGCCATGCCATGAATCCGCCATTCTATTTGCGGATATTCAGGCGCTGGATAATTGTTTGATATCTCTCGAAGTTCTTATTCTTCAGATAATCTAAAAAACGCCGCCGCCGCCCCACCAATTTCAGTAATCCTCTTCGCGAACCATGGTCTTTAGGATGAAGTTTAAGATGCGCTGTCAGATAAGCGATGCGGTCAGTGAGCAAAGAAACCTGAACCTCAACAGAGCCGGTGTCCGTTTCATGGACGCGATATTCTTCGATGAGGGCTCGCTTTCTTGTCTCTTCTAGTGGCAATTTTTATTTCCTCCTTTAATCGATTGCAAATAAATGGCTCATTTTATGTTCAAAGGCTGAATTCCAAACTTCCTCGAATTCAAAGCCCTTCTCTTCCACTGTACTGTCTTTGAATAACATGAAATCGTTCATAGTAAAGTATTTAACAAACCCCATCTATTCTTAATTATTGCATATATTACTCGAAAGAGCGTAGAAATAAAGCTCTTTTGATCCGCAAGAGATATTATACGCTGGTTTCCGGAAAGACGCAGACTGGTTGAACGGTTCTTTTCGGATCAGTGCCCATCACTCGGCCCAAGGCAACAAGATTCTCTTGTTGATCGATAATTCTTATCAATCCAACCGGTGGTTGGTTAGGGAGTTCTTCACAACGCAACAAATGGCCGGAACGAATGCGTGCAGAAGCATACCTGTCCACCCTGACGTACGGGATCGAGGGAAGCGCCTGAGCCATGGGAATAATGTTAGATTCCAAACGGTTGGCGGCAGCGTCCGCTTTTATCTGCTCCATGGTGAGAGAGCAATCCAGTCCAAACGCTCCGCACCGAATCCTGCGCAAAATAGACAAATGGGCACAGCACCCAAGAGCACGGCCTATGTCGGAGGCAAGCATTCGGACATATGTGCCAGAAGAACACACCACTCGCATATCGAGATAAGGCAGTTCCATTCCCAGAAGTTCCAGTCTATGGACAAATATCTCTCGTGTACCGGGATCTACAGATGTATCCCCAATCCGAGCACGACGATACATGGGTATGCCTTTTCTTTTAACGGCTGAAAAAAGTGGAATTTGCTGGCTAATTGTACCGCGCATTTGCGAGAGAGCTTTTTCCACCGTTAATCTGTCCATGGGGGGCACCGGGAGACATTGTATCACACGACCCGTGGCGTCCAGAGTATCTGTCTCCAGTCCGAGCCTAATGCGCCCCACGTATTCCTTTTCCACTTTACTTAAAAAGGTGGAAAGGCGGGTGGCAGTCCCCACGCATACTAAAAGCACACCCGTGGCAAAAGGGTCTAACGTTCCGGTATGACCCACTTTCCGTGTCTTCATGAGCCGGCGAACCTGAACAACCACGTCATGAGAGGTAAGCCCGACTGGTTTATCTATGATCAGGATTCCATTCATGTGAAAAAACACCTTGCCTGCCAGCTAGAGTGTTGAATCTCGCCACTTTCTGGTCGCCTATATTTTCATCAGATGTCAGAGCGATCATATCACCTTCTCTTTCCATTTAAAACAAATGTTCACCCCAAAGAAAAGACTCCTAATGAGCCATAAGTTATGGAAATTTAGACCTTTATTCGCCTTTCAGTGAGCTTTTTTCTTGTGACTACACGCACCTTTCGATG
>JAFDED010000004.1 GCA_019310535.1 Deltaproteobacteria bacterium | reverse complement strand
TCGCTCGCTTGAGCTTTCTTGAGGAGCTCCGCTCGCTCGCTCGCAAACTGCACAGGAGGTTTATCAAAGATTGGTTTAATTTTTCCTTGACATTTACCGCCTCTTCATAGATGGTATTAGGTATTACACCGGCCCTATCGCCTATATAAAGAGCATTAGGAAAAATCGGACAATGCACATGAGCTAAAATGAAAGAGTGCGGGGCGATACGCCCTTTCTATAGTTAGGAATGAAGTGTTTTCTTCAGTTTATTGATTTTCTCCCGGAAAATCCGGAGTAACTTGACTCTTCGTCTTTTGCTATTTGTCGTCACACTTCTCCTAAAATCAATTGTTTCATCTCTGCAATCGAACCGGACTTCTCAGCGATATGGCGAAGGCCGTCATCGATTGCCTCGACCAAGGCGGATATTCCACCAAATCGCTCAATTTCACAGGGGTCAGGTTTGAAACGCAGTGAAACGCGCGCGCCCGGTTGGCCCAGAGCATTCACGGTGATGATTCCATAGTGCTCCAACCAATACATCCCGACGCCTGCCGTAATTTCGGCGGGGATAACGGGCAACGGCGCATCGCTCGGCCGCAAGGACCGAACCAAATCCCATGCTTCCTCCTCAGGGATAGCGGCCCCCAGTCCCGTTCGTCTTACCCTATCTTTACCGAACCGCAAGCTCAGTTGATCATAAATCTTCTCTCCAAGTTCCACCTCACGGCGTAATCCGGCTGGCTCAAATTTGGCCAAGGATGCACACACACCCAGAGACAGGGCCGGTCTGGCTTCGAGCCCCAGTTCCGCTGCTTTAGCCAGAACTCGGTCCATCAAATCAGGTCTTCCTGCCATCAGTCCGGCTCTTGGCCCTCCCAAACCAGCCTTGTCGCAACTGGTAATACCCATTTCAACTCCCGTCTCAAGGGTCTTCCGTTGACCGTAGATCAGAGGACGCAGGCGTGCCCCGTAAGCATCGTCAAGAAAAGTAGGAATCCCCCTTGCCTTTCCGAGGCGGACAACATCTAAAAGAACCTCTTCTTCCATAACCTGCAGTTCACTGGAAACTCCCGTTATCACAATTAGACTTACTTGTCCGGAAGAAAGACATTCCTCCACCTCGGATAAGGTGCTAACCTCCGCGAGTCTGGCATTAGCCAAACCTACCCCGCGTGCAATGGAGGGATGTGAGCGAGTTACCGGAATCACTGAAAGCACTGTGGAACCCGGCCTTGAGAGAGCGAGGCAGGTGGCAATGATGCCCGCCGTCGCCCTGTTGAAAACCGCAACGTCATGCTCGGCCCCGCCCCCAAAGTGTTCTCTGGCCAGCCCTGCCAATTCATCCCGGAAAAAAGCCGGCCCGATCCATTCTTCCGCAAAGGCGACTTTGTCGGGTGGGAGAGGACAATCTCGATGAAGGCCGGTGAAGTTAAAGAAACTGCTCGCTCCCTTCGTAATGGCGCGTCTTTGGACTAAACGCATCGCGTGTTGAAAACGTTTCGACTCATCCAAAGGGGAAGATAAGATAGTTCCTCTCGCATAGCCAACAGAAGGATCAATAGGATGGCCGGTCCGATCAAGAGAAATGGATGCAGACTCCCCATTTTGGTTTTGGTCAAACATGAGCGATTACCTCTCCCCGGTGCTTCCGCCAGCTTAATTCTATGCAGAACCGGGTATGTGGACTCAGGCCGCCATAGCTACTGATGTATTCTCAATGCCGGTCAAAGATATGGTCACTTATAAGGCCTTCTCCCGGGAAGACCTCGTGGTAATAAAAGAACGCCCTCACAAATCACCGGCACGAGGCTGTTGCGGAAAAGAACTTCCGCCGCCGATTTCAACGTATTAGCATGGCTGATGATAAAACACAAGGGCCGATCCTTTCTCCACTTTCAGAAAGCGATCGGCCCTGATGGTTTCCCGCTGAAGCGCATAAGCGCTCCGATTTCGACACGGCGGCATCTATTTGCGCCGGTGTGGGGGATCCTTCTTCTCTGCAAAAGCTTTCATTGCTTCTTTGAATTCCTCTGTCTCCTCAAACTTTGCGCCTACCTCTTTAGAAATAATCATTGCCTCGTTGAAGGATACCAGGCTTCCACGCTCCACGGATTCCTTTATCGCTTTAACGGAATGTGGGGAGCAGTCACATATCTTTTCTGCGAGAAGTTTGGCCTCTTCCATGAGCTTATCACGCGGCACCACTTTCACGCACATCCCCAGTCGGTAGGCTTCCTCCGCGGGAATCAATTCACCGGAGAATAAATACCACTTGGCCATACCGGGGATCATCCGGGGTAATCGCTGGGGCCCTCCGTAGGTGATAATTCCGCCTTTGGCCTGGGGATATCCGATTCTGGCATCATCCGCCAGAATCCGCACGTCGGATGCCAGAACCATCGAGCACCCGCCGCCCATAGCATAACCACCGACGGCGGCTATGATGGGCTTATAGACTTTCAAGTTGCCGTAATGGATTGAGGGGGGCTCAGTGTGCAGCGGTTCCGGCTGGCGAAGGTCGTGCCCTGTGCAGAAATGTTTTCCCTCTCCGTAGAAAATAGCAACCCAAAGGTTGTCGTCTCTATTATAATCGTCCCAGATCTTGCCCAACTCATAGATCATGGCGTTTGTATATGCGTTGTACTTTTCCGGTCTGTTAAGGGCCACATAAGCGATCTTGCCTTTTTTCTCGTACTTGGTGTTTTCAAGACCCAGATCTTTTGTCATATCCATTACATCCCTCCTGTTGGTGTTAGTGGTTAAAATCTTATAGAATAAAATCTTGATATTGTTGAACGTTTTCCCGGATTTTCCGAATACGTTCCCGATTGATGGCCTCGGCCCGGTCAGGATCCTTATCCAGGATGGCCTTCAGAACCTCCCGGTTTTCGATTATTGAACGTTCAGCCCGCTGGGGCAGGATAACGGTTCGTCGCATGACCATTTTGATTCGATCGTAAATTGAGTCAATCAATTGCTGCAATTGTTGGTTGCGTGTGGTTTCCACCATCCGATTATGAAAAATGGCGACACGCTTTAGATACCCCTCAAAATCCAAATTCTGGATCAACTTAGCGCATTCATCGTCAAAAAGCGTCTCGAGTCCCTTCCAATCTTCAGGAGTTGAGCGCTGTGCAGAAAGCCTTGCCATCAGCGCGTCCAAGGCTTCCCTGATCTCCAGAAGTTCCATAATATAATTTCCATCCATTCGAATGGCAAAGATTCCCCGGTTTCTATGGGTCTCAATGAGCCCCCTGCGTTCCAGGTCTCGAAGAATATGCCGTATCACGGTACGGCTTACGCCATACTCCTCTGCCAGCTTTGAATCGCTGAGCTTGGCCCCGGGGACAATATGACGACGTATAATCCGCTCCCTGAGATCATTAAAAATGGCTTCACGCTTGGTTTTTAATTTTCGAGCACCCTTCATAGGGTCCCTGCTCTTCATTGCCGCCTCGATAATGCTAATCCGCAGGAAACTGATTATAGGCCAGAATGATCACTTATAAAAGAAAACACAAATTCTTCAATAAAATATTGAGGTTAAATCATTACATTTTTTTCTTGACAAGGCAAATAATTTTAATTTAACATGAAACATTAAATAAAACAATATTATGAACAAAAATAATTGTCAAGTTGTTTTTTATTTTCAGTTAGTTTAATAAATAAAGTAATTTAGTGCACGTATTGGAAAGATTTTTTCATGACTTTTAACCCATATCAACTATAACTTCCATAGTAATACTTCCTTAGCTGGTAATAGTGGAAGGGATGTTTATTTTCCCCTATCCGGTGAAACAAAAAGGATGTAAGACTGCTCTCTACTTTATGGACTACGTAAATCCACCTTCGAACATATTGAAAAAGGAGGATCTTTATGAGGTTGGCACCGGGCGCTTATTTAACGTGGCCTGTGGAGCGCTATCCTGATCGAACGTGTATCGTTTTCGAAGGGCAGACGTTTACCTATCGGGAGACCAACCGCAGAGTCAACCGCCTTGCCAATGGGCTGCAGCGACTTGGTTTGAAGATGGGGGACATCATCGCGTCTCTCCATTATAATTGTAACCAGGCTTTCGAGAGCTTTGCAGCAAAGTGGAAGATGGGTTACACAGAGGCCCCTCTGAATGTGCGGAACGCTCCGCCAGAGAATATATATGTCATTAACAATTCTAAGGCACGGGCCTTGATTTTCGGCGGTGAGTATCTCGACCAGGTGCGCGCCATTCGGAGAGAGCTTCCCGGGGTGGAGTTCTTCATATGCCACAGCAGCCCGGAGCATCATGAATTCATCGATTACGATGAGCTCCTGGCAAATTCTCCCGAGGACGAGCCGTATGTAGAGCTGGATGATACTCAATTGACCCGCATCATGTACACCTCGGGCACCACCGGCCGTCAGCGGGGCGTATCCATGAGCTATCGGCTCCGCATCGAAGGCTTCAAAAACATGTTCATGAACTTCGACGCGTATTTCGATTGTAACGACATCCTCTTGACCGTGGCTCCCCTGACGCATGGGGCCGGGCTTCACCTGCTGCCATTCTACCTGAAAGGGGCCAAGTTAATCATCCACCCCCGGTTCAATCCCCGGCGAGTTCTTGAAACCATCGAGCAGGAGCGGGTCACCGTGGTGCTTCTGGCTCCTACCATGATCGTCATGCTTATGCAGGACCCTGAGATTTATAATCACGATTACAGCAGCCTCCGGCGGATTTTTTACGGCATGTCCCCCATCCCGCTGGGCCAGTTGCGGAAAGCAATTTCCCTGTTCGGTCCCATTTTCAGGCAAAATTACGGCCTCACCGAGGCACATCAGCCCCTTGCTACGTTACATCCGTGGGAGCACGTCCAGGAGGGCACGCCGGAGCAAATAAAGCGCCTATCATCAGCGGGCCGGCGGGCGCTGGGCGTTGAGATATGGCTGGCAGACCCTGATGGGAACCCTGTTCCCAGGGGAGAAGTGGGCGAGATTGTTGTCAGGGAAGATCAGGCCGGATGGGAGTACTGGGGGGAGCCGGAAGAATCGGCGGCTGTCTTCCGCAATGGCTGGGTCTATTCGGGAGACCTGGGACGCATGGACGAAGACGGCTATCTTTACATCATCGGTCGCACAAAGGATATGATCATCAGCGGGGGGTATAACGTCTATCCCAAGGAAGTGGAACTTGTCATCGATTCGTATCCCGGCGTCAAGGAATCAGCGATTATCGGGACCCCGGATACCCTGTGGGGCGAAGTGGTAACGGCCGTCATCGCCCCTGAAAGAGGAGAGAACCTGACCGAGGAGGAGATACTGGAGGCCTGCACAAAACATCTGGCCGGATTCAAAAAACCCCGGAAAATTTTTTTCGTTGACGAGTTGCCCAAGAATCCATACGGTAAAGTGGACAAGAACAAGCTGAGGCAGATGTATGGACAACCCTCGGATGAGGACACCGTTGATCTGCAATTCATCAATAAGAAGCAGTAGGGGTAGGTTTGAAACCTGTCCCTACAGAAAGATGTGATAGGGCCGGGGTTTATCCCCGCTCGTACTTGCGGGCTTCACCCCGCTGACAATCTCCGGTGGCATTTACACCCTCTGCTGAATGAAGGAGGTGATGTATCAACACAATTCCAGACAAGGGAACAAACTTGAAACAAACCTATGACCCTTATGAAAGGAAAAGGAGGGAAGTTCACAATGAAAAAACAATCAGTGTTTGTCGTCTTGTCTCTTCTCGTTTTCATCTGCTGGGCGAGTGCAGTCAGCGCCCAACAGCCCGCCAAACTCCTGATGGGCACAACCGGGACCGCGTCCAGCCACTACGTATACTCTGTTGCCATAGCCAAGGCTGTTAACGAATTGGCCAGTAAATATATGGACATCACCGTTGTCTCCACCGGAGGGGCCGTGGACAATCTGGAGCGGCTGAACAGGGGTCAGGTAAAACTGGGAATCGGCACCTTCGCCACATTTTATCAGGCGTATCACGGCCTGGGGAAATATAAGAAAAGTCCCCGGCCCAAACTGCGCCTCCTGTGGGTCCATTCCGTTAACGCCATGAACTACATCGTCCGAAAGGACAGCGGGATCAAGGCACTAAAAGATCTCAATGGAAGGAAGTTCAACGGCGGGATGCGGGGCTCGGCCACTGAACAACTGGTGGGCCAGCTTCTGGAAACGGTCGGAATCAAGCCCGATTTTTACAGGGCAAGCCTCTCTGACGCCGTGGCCGCTGTCAAGGACAATCGGATAACGGGATATGTTAAAGCCAGCGGTGGGGCCCGCGACCTGGACGCCACCACCAAGGAGATCATGGCCCTGACCAAGATTCGTATCCTTGACTGGCCCGAAGAATATGTAAAAAAAATCAAGGAAAAGTTCCCCTTCATCCTCTTTATAAGCTTCAAGGAAAATCAAATTCCGGGAATTCCCGCCTACACCACGCCGGTCCAGGTCATCGGTGGTATGTGTTACGCAGATTCCATGACCGAAGAACAGACCTACCACTTCACGAAAGCAGTGCAGGAAGGGTGGAAGTATGTGGCTGCCGCGTTTCCTCGGGAGAAAGACTTCAACATGGCGGAAAATTTTGTGAAGTACGCCAACTTCCCTTTTCATGCGGGCACCGCACGCTACTTGAAAGAGTTGGGTTTGAAGCTGAAACCCGAGCAGATCGCCCCTGAAATGAAGAAGTAACAGGATTATATAATTTACCTACAACCAGCAGCGGGGGATCAACCCGGACGGGTCCCCCGCGCTTTAATCTATTAACAGCCTGAAGAAGTAAGGCCTTAATCATAATATGGGGACGCGGCCTTACGCCTCTGCATCACACACGTTGACAAAACGGATTCGGGCGGAGATAAACCCCGCCTCTCCAATTCTTGAAAACGCGCCACAGTGTGAGGACGGGGTTTATCTCCGCCTGAACCTGAGGGAAAAATTGCATGGACCTCGAAGACCAAACGGCCAGTGAAAAGAAAGAAAGACCGGAGGAGAAAGGCCACCGAAAAATTTTTTCATTGTTTATTCGGGCCATCTTGATAGGTTTCACCTCTTTCCAGTTGTACACAGCCGGCTACGAGCGGTTGCCCGACATGATTCAGCGAAGCGTGCATGTCTGCTTCGGCCTCGTTCTGACATTTCTACTTGTTCCCACCTTCAGAGGGCGCGGGCCCAAGGGTCGTCCCTCTGTCGTGAGCATCATTTTCACGGCGGTGAGCTTGCTGGGATGCGCGTATATCGTGATTGAATATCCCCGGCTCATTGAGGGCATAGGAATTGCCGGAACCACATTTGAGCTTATCCTGGGCGGGGTGGTAACACTGTTGATCCTGGAGACCGGCCGGCGCAACACCGGCCCTTTTTTGCCCCTTCTGGCCTTGGCCACCATTGCTTATGGGCTATGGGGCCAGTATCTTCCAGGGAAATGGGCGCATCCTGGCTTCAATTACGCTTTCATCATCGAATATCTCTACCTGGGCCCGGAAGGGATCTGGGGCATTGTAACGGGGATTTCGGCCACTCTGGTGGCGGCCTTCGTAATTTTCGGAGCGGTCATCCTGTCTACCGGGGCCGGCGACAGCTTCATGCAATATTCCATGGTCTTCGCGGGAAGATCATACGGCGGGGCGGCCAAGGTGGCCACGGTATCCAGTGCCATGTTCGGTATGATTTCGGGCAGCGCCATTGCCAACGTGGCGACTACAGGCCACTTTACCATCCCCATGATGAAAAAGCTTGGCTACCGGCCTGCATTTGCCGGGGCGGTGGAAGCCGTGGCCTCTTCCGGCGGGCAGATCACCCCTCCCATTATGGGCGCGGGGGCGTTCATTATGGCGGAGCTGATCAATCTGCCCTACCTGCGCATCGCGCTGGCGGCAGCGCTACCGGCCTTTCTTTTCTACCTGAGCATCTGGGCTGCCATCGACTTCGAGTCACGCAAGCAAAAAATAAAGCCCCTCCCCAAGGAAATGATCCCGCCCTGGCGAAAGGTTCTCACGTGGAAGACCACCGGACCCCTGGCGGTGACCCTGGGAGTCCTTCTTTACTTCCTGTTCAGGGGATACACGCCCTGCAAGGCGGCCTTTTACAGCCTGGCCATCAACGTTTTGTTCTTTATATTCCTAAATGATCTTCGGTGGAATGCAATCAAAAACAGGCTCAGGATTATGCTGCACAGTCTGGAGGGGGCCGGGAGATCCATGCTCACTGTGGCCTCGCTTATCGCCTGCGCCCAAGTGGTCATCTCGATGGTGGCCCTCACAGGGCTGGGCGTCAAGCTCTCGGAGTTCATCATCGGGGCCAGCGCTGGATCCCTTTTTCTGGCCCTGTTTCTGGCCGGCGGGGTGGCCCTGATCCTGGGCATGGGCATACCTACCACCGCAGCTTATTTGCTTGCCGCCTCCGTGGTCGGGCCTGCACTCTCCATGCTTGGGCTTGATCCCCTTCCAGCACACATGTTCATCTTTTACTATGCCATTATTTCGGCGCTGACTCCCCCGGTATGCACTGCCGCCTTTACGGCAGCAGGCATCGCAGAGGCCAGCTGGCTGAGCATCGCCATGATTGCCATCCGACTGGCTATCATGATATACGTGGTTCCGTTCTTTTTCATCTATCGCCCATCAATCCTTTTCATCGGATCCACTGCGCACATTATTGAAACCGTTGTGGTTTGCTCTCTTTGCGCCGTGCTTTTTTCCGCAGGCACGGTGGGGTATTTCCGCCGGCCATTGAATAATTTTTTTCGCGGGCTTTTGATTGTTGTGGGAGTAATCCTGATCATACCGGGGATATGGACCGACTTGCTGGGTGTCCTGACAGTGGCTGGTGTTTATATATGGCATAAAGTAGCGGCTCAGCCGAAAGCTTCAACTCCCGGGTGAAGGGAGACCCTAGGTTTAAGGTTAAAGGGATGCAGGCAAGAGAGAGTCATGGAGATCATTCTTAAGTTTCTTCTATTCCCTATCTATCCTGTTTCCTCTATCCTTGAACCTTTAAAAAGGAGTGCGTAAATGGAAAAACCCAGGGTCATCGATTTTCGTGTGGTTCCCAGGACCAAGGAATGTCTGGGATCTTGGGCTCCCGACACCATGCTGCCCGCCCACAAGAAATATGTGGAAATGTACCGGATGCACGACCGCATTACTCCCATCCCCCTGGATGAACAGGTGGACATGATGCGGCAGGCCGGCATCGTCAAAGCGGTCATCAATGCCGCTGACATCGAGACCACCCACGGTCGGAAGCTCCCCAATGAGATCATCGCCCGTATTGTGAACGATTATCCCGACGTGTTTATCGGCTTTGCCGGCGTGGATCCGCACAAGGGGATGCGGGCCGTTCGGGAGCTGGAGGACGCGGTGGTGAATTTGGGCTTGCGAGGACTCAACGTGGGTCCATTCTTCCACCGGCTGTATGCCAACGACAAGCGCTACTACCCGCTTTACACCAAGGCGTGCGAGATGGAAATCCCCGTTATTCTCCACACCTCTGTCAATTTTGATCCGGCCACCATCATGGATTACGGAAATCCCTGTCATCTGGACGAAGTGGCCTGCCACTTCCCGGAACTGACCCTTATCGCCAGTCACGCGGGCTGGCCATGGATCCTTCCCATGGTGGCCGTTGCATGGCGACACGACAATGTAGTTCTTGAAATCTCGGGAATCAAGCCTCGTTTTCTACATCCCGAACTCCTTCAGTTTTTCGATACTATCCTCCAAGACAGGGTGCTCTTCGGCACTGATTATCCCCTCTACGAATTCAAAGAAGGCGTGGACGATTTCACGGAACTTCCGTTAAAGGAAAAGACCAAGCGGAAAATCTTTTATCATAATGCTGCAAGAATCCTGAAGCTGGCAGACTGAGAACGTTAAACCTCCATACACATGGAGCTTATTATTTTCACGGAGAGGAAGAAATTGAAAGCATTGATCCTGTACTGGTCGGCCACGGGAAACACCGAGAAAGTTGCGTTTGCCATCCGAAAGGGGCTCCAGACTGAGGGAGCGGACGTTACTCTACTCAGGGTTGAGGAAGCGCAAGGAATTGACCTGTACGAATATGATCTGGTGTTTCTGGGTGCTCCGGTGCACCAGTGGCAGCCCGCGGAGCCAGTTGTGAAGTTCATCAAAGAAAAAATTGACTGCCACAGGGGCAGGGGAGACATCCGGATCGGGGCGCCCAGGAGGCCGGGAAAAAAGGCTGTTGTTTATTGCACATACTCGGGCCCGCACACCGGCATCGACGAGGCCATTCCCACCTGTAAATACATGGGCCAGTTTTTTGCGCACATCGGCATCCATGTGGTGGGGGAATGGTATATCATTGGAGAGTTCCACGGCAAAGAGGACCGAAGCACGTTGGGGCCTCTGGGCGACATCAGGGGTCGTCCCAACGCTCAGGATCTTCTGAAGGCAGAACGGGACACCATCGAGCTTGTCCAATCTCTGAAGAGGGGCGGAAGCTAGTCCATCCCCAGCAGTGCCTCGATTCGTGTTACATCACAGGGCAATGCTGAATCCGCGGGCGGCCCGGATCATGAATCGTCGTGCCCACGGCGCTGTCCGCGGTATCACGTCTTCCCTTCTGATTTCATGTTTTCCAGATAACGCTCAGCCTCTATGGCCGCTGTGGCGCCGTCGCTGACCGCCGTAACCACCTGCCGCAGCGGTTTCTCTCGAATGTCTCCCGCTGCCCACAGACCTGGTTCATCGGTTGCCATCCGGTCGTCGGTGAGAATAAACCCCCATTTTGTAGCCCGGACACGGGTCTCGATCTCGAAGAGATTCGGCCGGATTCCAACAAATATGAAAACCCCTGCAACGTCCAGGACTCGTCGCTCATCGGTTTCCACAGATTTCACCTCCAGGCCCTTGACCTCTTCCTCGCCGTGGATGGCCACGGGAATGTGCCTCCATACAAACTCGATCTTTGGGTTTCTCCCGGCCCGCACCTGGAGGATTTTTGTGGCACGGAGCTGATCCCTCCTGTGCACCACCAGCACGCGTCGGCATATCTTGGCCAGGTAGAGCGCCTCCTGGATGGCGGCATCTCCGCCGCCTACAACCGCCACCGTCTGGTCGCGAAAAAAAGGCCCGTCACAGGTGGCACAGTAGCTGACGCCCTTGCCCGTCAATTCGGCCTCCCCGGGAATTCGCAGGCGGTTGTAGCTCGTCCCTGTAGCCAGAATCGCCGCCGGAGCGCGATACGCTTGTTGCCCCCGGATGTCGAACCCACCCTCCCGGGCCGTGAGTGTCGTGATTTCATCGGTGGCAAACCGTGCCCCGAAACGTTCGGCCTGATTTCGCATCCGCTCCGCGAGCTCGAAACCGCTGATTGTCTCATTAAGGCCGGGATAATTTTCAATCTCATCGGTGAGGGTAATCTGCCCCCCTGGAATCCCTTTCTCGATGATCAGGGTATCGAGGCCCGCACGGCATCCATAAATACCCGCACTAAGGCCTGCCGGGCCACCACCGACCACTGCCAGCTCCGCCTGAACGATGTCCATGTTGCTCCCCTATGGATATATCCTGTTGAAGCCCCGGCAATGACTTTACCCACCGGTGCCTGACCATGTTTGAGCTTAGCCAAGATAAGAAAAAGCGTCAAGGGCGTTTTTTCGCCGGATATTTCATAAAGATTCACATGATTACCCAAAAGGGTTTTGATTGTAATAATATATAATATATAAAGCGATCTAAAACGAAAAAGTCATCTATGGGGCGTAGACCGGACGTCTCGCCCGCGTTCTCTCACGGCCGGGAAGGCCGTGCCGCGACTAGAAAAAGCGGCTGAGGAGATCCGCAGGTGCCGTTCAGTTGTTCCGGCCAAGCACTTCACCCCAACTCTACCCGCTCCGCCGCGCCAGTACATGCCTAAAAAAACCCCACACAGCGGCGGGGCTTATTGGTGGCAGTCTCGCCGACCTTATTCAAGAATACCGACGAAGGTAAGGGTTCCGGTGTCTATAAAATTCGTACCGGGGGCGAAGAGATCAACAGTTCCGTTCCCATCGAGATCCAGGACCACTATTAATAAATGCTGGTCCATGCTCAGGTTAAAAACAATACGATCATCTACGGTAAAAAATCCGGAACCGTATGCAGGAATAGAAGCACCATCTGCAAAATCGACAGCTCCGTGTGCTGCTAATGAATGTCCGCCAAATTCTATATCAAGCTCCAACCCTATAATCTCGTCCCTGCCATTGAACAAAGAGAAGACATCCCAACTCCCGGTGATTATTGGACCAGCCAAGGCGTTTGAGCCGAGCAGCAGAGCAAAAACCAGACAAACTATACAGGTGATTTTTCTCATGGCACCTCCCCATCCTCTTTGATTTTCATCAACGCATTCATGCCCTCTCGGGCGCAACAAAACATGAAAAGAGCAAGCGCTTTTAAAAGGATACCTGGATCAAGAAAATCCGGATTATCCTGCCAGACTCTAATTTTCATTTGAAACAGCGATATTTTACGGTACGAAATCATATTTCCTCTGGGCGGATATCCTCACATACCAGTGGTTGAGGTGCAGATGCCCGTTCACTTCAGCCAGGTTAAAGGCCTCCCTGTGAGAATCATTCAATCGGTCAAGCATGGCATGGATCTTCCGCACATTCTCCTGCGAAACGCCATCAGTCAATGAGGCGAGAGGCCGATGTTTTATATACGGTTCAACTTCTGCCACTGCAAAGCCCAACTCCTCCAGCATCCGTCTCCAGTGGCTTGGACGATACTGCCGCACGTGAGACTCGTCATGATAGCGATTAAGTTTGTTCATGAAAGCATCTACAAAATCATTTTCCGGCCCGCTCCGGTCTTCTATCACAAGTCTGCCGCTGCGGCGCAAAACCCGCTTCATCTCTCGCAGGGCCAGAAAGATGTCGGAGAAGTGATGGGCTGCACGGCGGCAGGTGATCAAATGAAAAGTCTCATCCGCAAAAGACAGATGGTGTATATCCGCAATTAAAAAATCCACGTTGGTGATGGATCGTTCTGTGCGCAATTTTTCGGCTTCATTCAACATTTCAGGCGTCAGATCGATTCCAGTCACTGAGGCGACATGGGGTGCAAGAGCGAAAGCAGTGTGGCCGGTGCCGGTGGCAACATCCAGGGCAGACCAGTTCAGCTCCGGAGAGGATAGTTTGACGACTTTGGCCAACCCCTGGGGATCGGTATGGGAGACGCTGGTCGTGTATTGCCATGCCCGCCGTCCAAAGACTCTCCTTACAGCTTTTTCCGGTATCTTCATCGAACCTCCAGAATCTGTGATCGCAGTCGAAAATTATCCATCGGCGATATGGCATTCATTACACATAACGTATTGAAATGTGGCGGGAACAGCCCACTTTCACCATGGTTGGCCCTTAACATATCGTGCGGGTTTTCCGTGTTAAGGGCAAAAGACATACTTCATAGAGCACCGCCAAAATAGATACGGGACCTACCGCTTTTTGATTTTCAAATTATTATTGACGCCCACCACCCCACTCACACTGCGTGCAATAGACTCGGCCTGCGCCTTCTGCTCAGCCGTGTCCACGGCCCCTATCAGGGTGACCAGTCCTTCGAATGTCTGGACGCTGATGGCAAATCCCTTGAGAATGCTCTCGGTCAATAGCTTGGCCTTGACCTTGGTGGTGATGGTTGCATCATCGATTACTTCGCCCGCAGTCCTCCCCGCCGGAGTCATGCAGGAGACACCGCTGATGAGGACCACCGCCAAAAAAAACAAGTGCACCCATTTCTTTCGCATAACTCACCTCCGGAATTGAATCATTTGACGCATCAGACCCGCCAACGCTTCCGACGACCTGATAAAGGCCGCGGGTCCGCCTCAAAGGGGTAACCATTTAGTCGTACTGTGCCCTGGCTTTCAATTCATCTCATGTCTTATGGTATCTGGTGGGGATCACTCTGTCAATCCTGATCACACCAGGTGCCCCTCATACATGTATATTTCTGTGGTTGCCAAAAGGACCCGCGTTCTCCGTAAAGCCCGACAATACCCTACTAAATGAATAAGGAAAATCCTTATTTAAAATAAGGATTTTCCTGCCTTAATATACAGGATTCTCCCCATTTACCCCCGGGGTTCTAATCACTAAAAAAATAACATCTCAACTCTTACTACCCTCGGTAGAAAACAATTGTTGAACCATCCATTTACGTACGAGGCTCCATCGGAAGGAGGAGTGTCATGAGTATTAAACAATTATACCTGAGGAGCCTGGGGCGTGCTTCACCGTATATCGGTTCTGAAGCGGCCGGTGAGATTCTTGTGCTGGATACGCATCGGGATATTGACGACTGTTTTCAAGTGAATGAGGGAATCGCTTCAGGACGCCAATCGTCAGAAGAAATGAAGGGACTGCCCCAACAAGGGCGTAATTATCTCATACCCTTCCAGTCTTTCATGGAAACCCCAAAAAAATCGTTATGGAAAAAAAGTCTGCCTTATGCACTTGTTTCATTATTATTGGTACCGGCTTATGGCCACGCTCGTTGGGAAATCCATGTGACCGTTACTGCATATACATCCAGCATTCAGGAAACGGATTCGACGCCGTTTACTACAGCGTCCAACAAGCGGGTGAGAAAGGGGTTTATAGCGGTTTCCAGAGATTTGCTCACGCTGATCCCTCTTGGGACAAAAGTATATGTGAACACAGGTTTGGAGGAGTATGACGGCTGGTATAAGGTCGAGGATGTGATGCATAAACGAAAAAGAAACTGGATTGATATTTGGTTCAGTGACCTTCGTTCGGCTTTGGAATTTGGTATACGTAAGGGGTCGCTGATTCTGCAGATGGCAGAGTGAAGCGTTGGAAATAATAGTGGTTTATTTGCCCCGCCACCCTCACCCCGATCCTCTCCTCCCGTCAAGGGGTAGGAGGAATATTTCGTGAAAATACCGAATCCCTTCATTCAATGGCACTGCATGCTGAGCTACACAATGGGACCGGTTTGATGGATGGCCGTTGAGCCGAAATAGCCTATGGCTTCGGCCTTTGTTCGTCCTCCGGAGGCAACCCGCAGGCTCTCCTCCAGGATTCGGTCGCCGGCCTGGTCAAGGGTCTCGCCTCCGAGAATTATCCGGGCTACATCCATGTCGATAAAATCGACCAGCTTCTGGACGGTCTTTCGGTTTCCGCTGATCTTGATTACCGGTACAAATGGGAAGCCATGGGGTGCTCCGAGGCCGGTAGAGAAAAGGACGATCTGACATCCCGCGGCGGCCAATGCCGCGAGTATCTCAGGTTCCCGACCGGGCGAATCGACGAAAAACAGCCCTTTTTCAAGGGGAGGGCGTTCGCCGTACTGGATAACATCCCTGATCTCTGCTGACCCGGCCTTGACAATTGCGCCCAGTGATTTTTCTTCCAGCGTGGTCAGGCCACCGGCGATATTGCCGGCGCTGGGATTGCCCCCTCTGATGTCAGCGCCGCTCTGGCGAATGCGCCTTTCCAGCGCCTCCACCATGGCCAGAAGCCTGTCGGCCACGTCCTTGGCAGCGCACCGGCGGGCCAGTATGTGCTCGGCTCCCACAACCTCGGTGGTTTCACCGAAAACAGCGCTTCCTCCCGCCTCGATCAACCGGTCCACCGCTTTGCCCACCCCCGGGTTGGAAGCCAGCCCTGAGGTTGGATCGGAAGCCCCGCACTTTATGCCCAGGCGAAGCTCCTCGATGTTCACCTCTTCACGCTTGATACCGGATATGGCCATGGAAAGTTTTTGTGCCTTGCGTCCCGCCTCGGTGAGCGCCCCGAAGTAGCCCCCTTCCCGCTGGAGTTTCACCAACTCAACTGGTTTTCCCGAAGACGCGATCCCATCAGCAATCCTATCCGGATCAACGCCTTCGCAGCCCAGGCTGACAATCAGCACAGCCCCCAGGTTGGGGTTGCGCCCGATGTTGATAAGGGTCCTCTCTGCAAGGCCCAGGTCGTCCTGTGTCAAACCGCACCCCTGCTGGTGAGTGAAAACCGCGGTGCCTTCGATATGGTCTGCAATCTCCTGGGCCGCCTGGTTGGCGCAGGTGACCGTCGAGATAACGCCGAGGTAATTACGAACCCCCGTCCTCCCGTCCTGGCGTCTGAAACCTGTGAACGTGGCTCTGGAAAAGTTCATGAAGCAATACCTCGTGCTCGCTTGCTCTCAACATTGTGAACATGTACGTGATCGCCCGGATGAATGTCCTCTGTGGCCGCTCCGATAACCTCCCCGTACTTGATGACATCGCTCCCTCGCGGAATGAACACCCGCGCAAACTTATGCGCATAAGGAATTTCCTGCCTGAGCGTGATCCGTGCGGACTCCTCTTCGGGATCGAATATAATTTCTTCTCCCTTAGCCAGGTTCTTCAATGCGGTAACCGTGTTGTCCTTTTCATGGAGAAGAAGAAATATGCGTTCGGACATATCTCTTGCTGCGTTCAATGGAAATCTCCTCTAAAAAGCCGAATGAAACCTTTTTGAAAAAGGATTATCCCCAGAACCGCTCCCTAAAATTTTGACGTGGGATTGTACACCATGTGCCATGCTTCTCGGCGGCCATCATGCACAGTATACTTCCCTCGGGAGCTACTCAGCCAAACCCAGGGTTTTCAGCTTCTCATCCGTGGGCACGCCCTTGTCGTCCCAGCCGCGAAAGGCATAATAGTCCTTCATCATCTCCGAGACAGGAGGCCGCCTGGTCTTCCATCCTTCGGCCTCTTTAGGCAGGTTAAGAATCCGGGCTGAGACGGTGTCGTCCTCCTGCGTGATGCCGCACTTCAGGTTGAAGAGCCGCTTTAAGTTGAAAATCCGCTCTCCGGTCAACATGAATTTCTCAATACTCATGCTCTCTCCGGTAATCTTCTCATACCAGTCCACCAGGTGCGTTATTGTAAGCCCTCCGAATTGAATGAACTTGCAAACCTTCAGGGAATCGTACATTCCCATGATGTTCTGGGTCTTGGCGGTGAGTATTCCCTTGCCCTCGGTGGCAAGCCGGTCGGGAACTTCTCCCAGACCTATTTCCGGCGATGTGAGGACGCGCTCGAAGGCATGGGACATGCCCGAGAGATGGCAGGCGCCGCGGGCCGACGTGGCATACTGGAGCGCCCCGGCCATGTAACATCTGGGGTCGTGCATGGGAAATTCAAGTCCTTTGGCGTGCACCGCGAACTGATCAGCCCCGGGG
Source organism: Deltaproteobacteria bacterium (assembly GCA_019310535.1). Lineage (GTDB taxonomy): Bacteria > Desulfobacterota > JAFDED01 > JAFDED01 > JAFDED01 > JAFDED01. Next base: position 88,515 of record JAFDED010000004.1, on the reverse strand, counting down.
CCCAGTTCTTTCGCCGCCTCTCGGCACCCCCTGGCCAAAATCGATCCCAGACCCCTGTTCTCGCCGATCATCCTGACAGTCTCGATCATGGCACGGGCATTGCCCCAGGTGAGTTCCATGCCGTCGGTATCTTTATTTGTTAGAATCCCTTGCTCATAAGCTTCCATGGCAAACGCCACCATCGCACCCACCGAGATGGTGTCGATACCGTACCTGTTGCACAGCTCGTTGGCCATGGCGATGGCGTTCAGGTCATCAATCAGACAGAGGCTTCCCAGGGATGACAGGGTTTCGTACTCGGGCCCCGCCCCCTCCAGGCCGGCGTAAGGTCCGTCGGTGACTTGAATCTCCCGGCCGCACCGGACGACGCACCCCTCGCAGCCATAGTTTCCCGCACCAATGCGCTCTGCCATGGCGGCCCCGGTGATCTCCGATGCACCATCCTTCCAGCGCTCCGATCGCTTCCAGTTCTGCAGTGGTAGCGACCCCAATTCCTCGAATGAGGCCAGTCCGCCGGAGGTGCCATATTTGGTCATCCCCACCATATTTTCCCGGATCGTCCGGGCAATCTCTTTCACCGCCTTCAGTAAACCTTCCCTGTCGTGGATGGGAGTTTTTTGGGAGCCGTATGCGGTGATTGCCTTGAGTTTTTTGAATCCCATTACCGCTCCCAGACCGCAGCGGCCCGCGGCCCGGGCCGCTCGGCCGTCATTCATGACAGCGGCCATCCGAACCAGACGTTCACCCGCCTGACCGATACAGGCGGTCACCGCTTTTTCAGCAGTTTCAGCCCGCAGTGCCGCATCGGTGTCAAAGGTGTCTTTCCCCCAGAGGTGGCCCGCATCCCGGATCTCGACCCCTTCCTCGGATACCCACAGGTAAACCGGACGATCGGCTTTTCCCCTCACGACGATCCCATCGTACCCGGCCCGCTTGAGGGTCGGGCCCCAGGTGCCTCCTGAGTCCGCCTCACCGAATATCCCGGTGAGCGGCGATCTGGAAACAACCGCATGTCGGCCCATGAGCAAAGCGGGGGTGCTGGCAAAAGGACCGGTCATGAAAATCAACGTATTGTCCTCCGACAGTGGATCAAACCGGTACGCCTCGCTGTCCCATAAGATTTTAGCCCCTAGGCCGCTGCCGCCGATGAACTTTTTCCTGATTTCATCGTCTAACTGAACTACTTCAGTTGTTCGCTTGGTCAGATTTACTTCAACGATACGATTCATATATCCTTTCATGAAGAATCTCCTCTGCTTACGGACGCATGTAGTGCTTGAGTTTTTGGTGGTCAACTTCTATGCCCAGGCCCGGGCCGGCGGGCACCTGAACCGCTCCCATTTCACATTCCAGGACTGATTCCTTAAGGATGTCCTCGCGCAAGGGGTTTTCAGTGTACATGTGCTCATATATATATAAGTTGGAGAGCGACGAGCATAACTGCACGGTCGCCGCTATGCTCACTGCGCCCGATGCTCCTGTGTGGGGCGCGATGGGTATGCCGTGAGCACCGGCCAGGGCCGCGATCTTGCGATATTCCGTAAAGCCGCCGCACCGCGCGATATCGGGCTGGATAATTGAGACCTTCCCGTTCAGGATAAGGTCTCTGAACCCCCAGCGGGTGAACTCCGACTCTCCGCCTGCTATGGGTATGCGCAAGGTTTCGGACAGCTTCGCGTACCCGTCCGAATCGTAGGGCGGTACGGGTTCTTCGAACCAGAGTATATTCAAAGGCTCAAGCATGGTGCCCAGCCGCAAGGCCCCATCAATGGCGTATCCACAATTGGCGTCGAGCATGATCCCGATGTCCGGCCCGACAGCCTCCCGGATGGCCTTGATGTTTCCGAAGTCCGTCTCAACGTCCAGGCCCACCTTAACCTTGATTTTCTTGAAGCCGCGGCGGACCAGATCCTCCGCCTCTTGTACCATTTCCGCTCGTTCCATGAGCATTATGGAAGATGCGTAGGCCTCCAGCTTCTCGTGGTGCCGTCCCCCGAGAAGCCTGGATACGGGCTGGTTCAGCGCTTTCCCGAGAAGGTCCCACAGGGCGATATCAACGCCGCTCATGGCCTCAATCATGAAGCCCTTCCAGTGGCCCCGGGTTTTCATAGTGGAAAACATCCGCCCCCAGAGCACATCAACATCCATGGGATCTGCGCCGAGAAGTATTGGTTTGAGAATGGAAGTGACAATCTCCCGGGTGGCCGACGGACCCAAGCGGGTGAGCGCTTCGCCGTAACCGACCAGCCCGCTGTCGCTCTCCACCTCCACCATAGTGGCCGTCATTTCCGACATCACCATGCCGGCGATCTTCCAGGGTTTGTCCAGCGGGGCGGAAAGGGTGTATGCGCGAATGTCGGTAATTCTCATGTCTTGCTTCTCCTTTGCTGAAGCTGGAAATTCATTGAAGGCCGCACCGGGACTTTATGAGCTTGAAAACAGTTTAATGGCGCAAGGGGCCGTGACCCTGCCTGATACCGAATTCTGCGGATGGCCTGAATGACTTGTCGCCGAACACCAGCGGACAAAAATTATTGTTAAGGATTATCATAGTATTGTCAATATAATTTAGCATTTATTTATGGGACGGGCTGTCCGTATGATGAACTGGCGGGCGTTCACTTGCCGATACATGCCTCGGGAGACAGGAGGATTGCAAAGGCACGACGCGCCGCGTTCCTCCGACCAACATGACCTCTTGATATTGTGCCGTTCAGACAATAAATTGTCTGAGCCTCCTGCCATTGAAACGACTTTTCCCTCTCCCCTTGAGGGCAGCGGGAAGATATTCTGTCTTTTGCCTTGACGTGTTGGCACGCCTGCGTTAGCCTGATGGTAGTTGGAATGGAGAAAAAACAGGTTATTTTTATCACCATCTCTTTTCCAGGTTCGGAACAAGCGCCATGGAAGATGACAGTTACCAATCTTCGCGCTCATCTGGCATTTCCAGGTCAGGGATGAAGCAAAAGCATACTTTGCTGCTTCTACTCATTCCCATGGGAATCCTCATCCTGGCTTTTCTGCTTCGGCTCGCCTATGTTTGGGAGATACGCCACGAGCCCGACTTTAACGCCCCTTCCATGGACGCCCTGTACCACCACCAGTGGGCTAAGGGGATTTCCACCGGGCAATGGGACGAAAAAATCGCTCCTCTCCGGAGTCAGCCGTATTTCCGCGCACCTTTGTATGTCTTCTTTCTGGCATCCCTGTATCGCATAGCAGGCCCTGATTTTATGGCAGTACGGGTTGCGCAGGCCCTGCTGGGCTCCTTGAGCTGTTTGCTGATTTACTGGCTGGGACGCCGCGTATTCGGCCGATTTGAGGGGGCCGCAGCCGGCCTCATGGCCGCCACGTACTGGGTTTTCATTTACTTCGATGGCGAACTCCTGCTTCCTGTAATGGAAGTCTTTCTGGATGTGCTGGCCATGGTACTGCTGGTGGCGGCGGACAGGAAAAAACAAAGGGGCTGGTGGCTGGCCGCCGGCCTCGTCCTTGGCGCCTCGGCCATTACAAGGCCGAACATCCTTATCTTCTTTCCGCTGGTCCTGCTATGGACGATTTTTGGAAACGTCCGAAGGGGCCTGCGGGAATCGGCCCGCACCCTTGTCCCCATAGTGATGGGCATAATTCTTTTCATCCTTCCCGTCACAGTCCGCAACGCGGTAGTGGGAAATGACCTGGTTCTCATCGCTTCGCAGGCCGGCGTAAACTTCTTTATCGGCAACAACCCCCGCGCAGACGGCGTAACAGCGGTGGTTCCTGGAACTCGCGCCACATGGTGGGGTGGATACGAAGATTCCATACGCATGGCGGAAGAAGCCCTGGGAAGAACGCTCAAACCCTCAGAAGTTTCCGATTACTGGCTGGGGCGGGGCCTGGCATTCATCCGGGAACACCCGGGCGATTACATGCGCCTCATCATGAAGAAGATTGTCCTGCTTGCCGGGAACTTCGAAATCCCCAACAACAAGGACCTGAATTTTCAGCGCAGCGGTTCACGCATACTGCGCTGGCTTCCCCTGGATTTCGGAATTGTCTTGGCCCTGGCCCTGGTGGGCATGGTGCTGAGTATCTGTTTACCGGACCGGACAACTTCCACACATTCCCGCCGCTCGGCCGTGCTGATGGCCCTGTTCGTTCTCTCCTATGGGGCAAGCATCGTGCTGTTTTTCGTAACATCGCGCTATCGGGTTCCCCTCATCCCGTTTCTCCTGATTTTTGCGGCCCATGCCCTCTGCAGGCTACGAAGACTGCTGGTACTTCGTCATTACAGGCATGCCGCCATAAGTGCAAGCGTTATCCTGGTGCTTGTGATCCTGACCCATATGGATCCTTACCGCATGTCTTCACAGGGGTTGGCGCAAGCATATTACGGCCGCGGAGTTGACTTCGCCCTGCGAGAAGAGCACCGGCGCGCGGTGGAGCAGTTCCAACTGGCCCTGCGGGAAAACCCGGACTATGCGGACGCCCGGTACAATCTGGGCCTTTCTTTGCTTGCCATGGGAGAAGTTGCAGAGGCCGAGGAGGCTTTCCGCACAACTATCGCCTTGACCCCGCGGGCGGCGGACGCACATCTGCAACTGGGCATGTCCCTCCTGCGCCAGGGACGCAGCGATGAAGCGCTGGATGCCCTGGGGCGCGCCGTGGCTCTGGCGCCCGGCAACGCCATGGCCCACAACCTCCTTGGCGTCGCCATGGGACAGAGGGGCCAGCTTGACCAAGGAATCAAGGAGCTGAAACGGGCCATTGCATTAGATCCCTCCGGCGCCCTGGCCCCTTACAACCTAGCCTGCCTGTTCGCCCTTAAGGGGAATCGGGACGAGGCTGTTACCTGGCTCAAAGAAGCCCTGGCGAAAGGCTACGGTCCCATTGATAGGGTGTTACATGATCCCGACCTCCGTTCGTTACACACAGACGAGCGATTCCGGCATCTTGTCGGGGGGGCGTCAGCCGGCAATGGACCAGGCAAAGCCCTTCCCTGATACTCATGTCTTTTTCTGCTGGCTTCCTGTCAAAAGGCACGAAAACATAATTTTCGGGTGAAAATTTTCAGAATGGTTCATCCAGCAAAATAGTTCCGAAGGTGTTAGAGATAAAATGCTCTTTTACCATTCGTCCTCTTGCTGTTTGAATCAATCGAAAATAATCAATCTATTGGGTTATCGTTCATTTGACAGAGAATGAGTGCAGAGGTTTTTCCTGGATTTAGAGTCCAATAATCATTTCGCGGGAATAAGAGAGGAGCTGCGCCATGCGAAGCGACCCCGAAAAGTGCATCGGCTGTGAGCTATGCCGTATTTATTGTCCGGTGGACGTCATTCATACAAAACCCAGGTCTCCGGATATGCCGGGCAAAGGAAAATACTATGTCGTCATCGACGAGGAGGGGTGCGTGGAGTGCCGCTGCTGTGTGCGGGCTGATGTGTGCAAATCCGGTGCGCTGTATCAGCCGGAGATGCAATGGCCCAGAACGATACGAGCAGCTTTTTCAGATCCGAGTATCACGTTTGCTGAAACCGGCGTACCCGGACGGGGCACCGAGGAGATGAAAACCAATGAGGTCACCAGTCGCTATAAGCGGGGCATGGTGGGCATTGCCACCGAGATGGGACGCCCGGGCGTTGGCGCCCGTTTGCGCGATCTGGAGAAAATGGCAATGGCATTGGCCGGGATCGGTGCCCGTTTCGAGCCCAAGAACCCCGTTACTGCCGTCCTCATGGAAGATACGCGCACGGGCAAGCTAAAGCCCGACGTACTGAATGAGAAGGTGCTCTCGGCCATCATCGAGGCTGAAGTGCCGCTGGAGAAATTCCGCAAAGCCCTTGAGGCTATCCGCGAGGTGGGGAAAAACCTGGAGAGCGTATTCTCCCTGGATGTAATTTGTCCTCCCGAGGCCGACGGCATCATCCCCGTGCTCCCCATTATCGCCCGAGAGGGCCTCGAAGTTCGTATCAACGGCAAAACAAACCTGGGGCTTGGCCGTCATACTAACAAGCAGGAGGAACGATGACACACACACTGCACCGCAGAGGAGATCGCGAAAGCCTCCTGGAGGACTTTCCCATCCTGGCTCATGTGGCTAAAGGACACAATGATGAAAATGCTAACGAAAGATTGCGAAAGATCTCCGAGATTATGATGAAGCATTCGGACCTGAACTTTGGAGACGGGGTTGTAGGCAACAAGTACACTACCAGCATCGATAACATACTCGCTCATCTTAAGGTGGGCACTCATACCGTCTTCAAGGACAAAGAGTCGCTTACCTCCTGCCTGAAGGAGCTTAAAGAAGCCGACGCGGGCATCTCCGTCGTCGTGTCCGGATGCTTCGATGTAGTGCACGAATGCTGCAAAGAGGCGGGCATCCGGTGGCACCTCACCGAGTACAGCCTGGGGGTCCACGGGAATACCGACCTCCTTCCTCCAGAGCCATACCTTGAGATCCTCACCATGTGCGGCCACGCCATGGTGGCGAAGAATCATGTGGACCACTTGATCCGGCAAATCAAGAAAGGCAATATCTCGTATGAGGATGCCGGCCGCGAACTGGCAAAGCCCTGTCTGTGCGGAATCTTCAACCCGCTGAGGGCCGCAAAAATATTGCGAAAAATGGCAGGCAACGCCGATTGAACCCGGGGTGAGCCATTTTACCGCACTTTGCCCGCCGGCTGTAGCATTGCATGAACGTCCTTTTGAAGCCCGGCCTTAGATTCCGGACCACGCCGGGAACCACGGGACAGCCGAAAAATCGCTGCCCTGCGTGACGCTTTACTTTCTCACCATAGACCCAAAAAGAATTTACATAAAATTCTCGACGCTATCCTATCGGGAGTATGATCCACTACATGGTTTTCAACTTCCAACAGAGAATGGGATACACTCTCCAGGGGTGAGATGGGATTACAAAAGAAAAACAGTTGAAATGAATTTCAAATACTGATAGATAATATTTAAATAATCACCGACATCCTGATATTTAAAATAAATGCGTTCCGTCTCCACAATGCTTGTACTGGGGGGCTGACCAACTATATATTTTCCTTGCGTGTATTGATGACAGGAAATAACATGGCATCCATCTGGAAGGGAACGGTGCAATATATTTTTTTGCCAACCGATTCAACCGCTCGATAGACAATAAAAAAAGTGGTTTTCCGGCAAAGGGGAGACGGTATCCTGGGGACTGATTCCGAAAACAGCCCGGAGATGAGCGATCATGGCTTCGGATGTCCAGGATTTGATTAATAATATCGTGCGCACTCTCTTGGAAGATGGCCGGGATGAAGGGCATTTTCTCTCCCGGACTTATGACCTTGCGCAACGAAGGGGGGGATTGTTTTACCGGGCACTCCTGCACGTATTGACCCACCTCGATTTCCCGGAAAAGGAGGCCCATGAGCACTGGAACCGGATAACGGATCACATGGCTGATATGAGCCGGAAATTGAACAGGCCGGTAAGCTTTCGGGTGGCCCTCATCGATTATTTTTTCACGATCAACCGCAAGATTGAGAATCCCAAGATCATTGAGATCGAGTTGTTCGAAGCCATCGAACGATTGACGTACATTGACCCTCTCACAGGCCTGTATAACCGCCGCTTTCTTGATCAAGTAATTCTGCGCGAAATTTCTCTGGCTAATCGCCTCAAATCCCCATTTTCCATCATCCTCTTTGATCTGGATTTCTTTAAGACATATAACGATACATTCGGGCATATAGCAGGAGATGAGGCTCTGCGCTTTATTGCCAACCGGTTAAAGGATACACTTCGCGTTGAGGATTTAGCGATTCGATATGGAGGGGAGGAGTTTCTTGTAGTATTGCCGCGTACATCACGCAGCGGCGCTCTGGTCATAGGGGAAAGGTTCAGGAAACTCATCGCATGCCTCGACCCCAATAATCCCGGTTGCCATTTGAAAAGCCATCTGACCCTATCAGGAGGCATTGCCACTTTTCCGCAAGACGGACATGATGAAAACCAGCTTCTTCTCAACGCGGACCGCTCGCTATATCAGGCAAAAAGCGAAGGAAGAAACACCATCTGCTTTTGCACGCCCGATCGTCGTCAGTTTGTTCGAATCGATTTCATCTGTCCCATTCGCTACCAGGTGGTCGAGCCCACCTTCAACACAGTGGATAGTGCCGATACACGAAATCTCAGTATGGGCGGCCTGTTGTTCGCAGTACAGCAGCAAATCCCACTTCATGCCATTGTCGAAGTCCAGGTCCGAGTTCCTGAATCGGATCATACAGTGAGTTTCTTTGGCGAGGTTGTCCGCGTTGAAAATGGAGTTGTGCCTGATGGCCCGTATTTAGTGGGACTGAGTTTCCTGCAATTCGAAGGGGAAGGACAAAACTTCATCATTGAATATGTTAAAGAAAAATTAAAAATCGAGTAAGCCTTCCATACATCCTGGGGATGGGAGGGGGTCAGATATGGAGAAGACTCTAAAACATGCACTCCACGTATTGGATTCGTTTTTCATCATGTACGGTGCGATTGAGAAAATCACCGTAGAACTGAAGCGGTTCAATGACCTGAGAGAGAAGATGTCCGCATTAAAGCCTGTAAAGGGGCCGCAGAGGACACGAACACAAGAAATTCCGCTTATTCGGAAAAGGATTAACCTGCTCTCGCGAACTCTCAAGCCCGGAATTTGAGTTCAGGGGAAATACTGCCTGTATCCCTATTGCTCATCATCTGGCCGGATCAACCGTTTGTATGGATGAAAACCTCAATGCCATCGTTTCCTTTGGCAGAAACTGTTTGATTGTTTCTGAAGTAGAGAGCGTGCCGTATTGAGAACATCTTCAACCAATACATCTCCCAAACAGTCTCGCTGCATACAGATGCGCATACCTTCATACCCACATGGCGCGCAGGGCATCTCCTTGCGAATAACAGCGACACAAGGTCCGCGCGGCGCCCATAGCCGGGGATCTGTGGGGCCGAATATGACGCCGGTGGGAACTCCCACTGCTGCGGCCAGATGGGCCACACCGGAATCAGAGCCAAGGAACAACCGCGCACTCCGCAGGATGGCTGACAATTCCAACAGGGGCCGATTTGACACCGGAATTACCAGGCTACCATCCAATTCCTCGTGTAGCACTTTTGCATATTCATCATCTGCCGGACCCTGGATAAGAAGGATTCCGTTTATGTGCCCCTCCTGGGTCAGCCCGTGCACCACCCGGGCCATGTACGCGGGAGGCCAGATTTTGCCGGCTCCTCCGCTGCCCGGGTGAATCGCTGCAAGTGAGGGGAATCCCCCCCGCGCCATTGATACGCTTCTCCCCATCCCGGCGAGTATGAACTCTCTTGCGGATCGAAGCTCCTCGTCAAAAATCTCTACCCGGGGAGGATCGGCTCGAAGAAATCCTGTGGTTGACCGGACCAGATAGTCCGATACGTGCACACTCAGTCCCCTGGGCGGAAAAGGCGGAATGACCGCTACCTCTCCGGCTCCGGCCAGCCTTACGTTTGCTGAGAATCGGCCTTCGGGATCGACTCCCAATAAAATTATGCGGTTGAATGTGCGAAAATATTCGGAAAAACGAGGATCCGGACAGGCTCCATCACCATAGAACGTTGAGAGTCCCGGGGTCTCCGCTGATTTTGCCCCGCAAATATGGCCTGTCCCCATGACCAGCGGGATCATGGAAGATGCACACATCACCTCCAGGTGAAGTCCTTCAAACCTCTTGTGAAGCGCCTCCAGGACGGGTAATGCCAGGATGAAATCCCCCAGGCCTCCTCGTCGAATCACCAGCATGCGACCCGAAATCATGATCTTGTCATGGGGAAAATGAAGCGGCCGGCACGAATTGGACTTCTCTTCCACACATGCATGGGGCTTCCATAGTGGGGCCGGTTAAAAATAGAGAATGAAGAGAATGCTGATGCCCCACAGTACCACGTTTATGATCAGAGGCAGATCAGTGAGTAACACCTGTGTGGGACTGCCTCCCTCATCCTTTCTATGGACCAAGTATAAATAACGGAAGATGCCATATAAAACGAACGGGATGGTGAGCCGCAAATTCTGCGTGCCAAATTTTGTGGTCACATCCTCTGACACGGTATACAGGGAGTAAGCCACAACGGTCGAAGCAGTGACAACGGAGATGAGTTGATCCAGAAAATAAGGAGTATACTCACGCAGGATCTGCCGGTGATGACCGGCATTATTCTCCAGGATGACCAATTCGTGGCGGCGCTTGCACAGCGCCAGAAAAAGGGACAGGAGAATGGTACAGATCACCAGCCACGATGATATCTCCACCTTGATCACCAGTGCCCCTGCAAGGACCCTGAGGACAAATCCAGCGGCTATAATAAAAACATCGATGAGGACCACATGCTTCAAGCGTAATGAATACGCGAGGTTCAGCCCACCGTAAAAGGCACAAGACCAAAAAAACCCTTTTCCCAATGCCCATGCCGCTGCCGTTGCCAGCACGGCCAAAACCACGCTGGCGGTCCAGGCGAAATTTACGGGAAGCGCGCCTGAAGGAATCGGGCGCAATCGCTTTAACGGATGTTCACGGTCCTCTTTGGCATCCATCAAGTCATTGATAATATACACAGCCGAGCTCATTATACAGAACACACCGAAAGCAGCGATGGTCTGTAGTATGCTGGACGGGTCGAAGAGTTTCCGGGCGAAGAAAAGCGGGGCGAAAACAAACAGGTTTTTTATCCACTGTTTAGGTCGTATGGTTATCCAGATCAGTCGTATCACCGGTGTATCTCCTCATATGCATATCTCTGGAGTTGGCTACGGATAATCATTTTGAGCTGCTTGGGCAGGGACTCTGGCGGTGAGTACCTCATGGGCGTTTGCTGGGAAGAGAAAGAACGGCCTCTCCTTGAGCCACCCTCTCTCCCCTGGCGTTTTCGGCCCACACCTCGCACGTAATCAATTGATCGCCATCATGAACGAACCTGTCAACCACCGTGCCCTTGCACGAGATGACGTCATCCGGACGCACCATGGCGATGAACCTGACGCCGAACTTTCGCAGCCGATCCACTCCCGCCCAGTCCGTGAGCATCTGCCCTACGAAAGCCATGGTCAGCATTCCGTGTGCGATCACACCACCAAGACCTGCCTCTCGCGCGGATTCTTCGATCACATGGATGGGGTTGAAATCCCTGGAGGCACCGGCGTAACGCACAAGCTGGATTCTTTGGAGGGGCCCTTTATTGATTTGCGGCAGGGCCATGCCGACTTGGACGTCCTCAATATATACATCTGCCATCGTTGTACCACCTTCTAAGGCTTTCTGAGTCGGGCGTTGCGAAGCACGATGACCTTCCGGGCGCGCACACACAATGTTCCATGGGAGTCCAGGATCTCGGTTATCAGTGTAAGGAGGACAATGGGGCCACTGCGCCCATCCTTGTCCGCCGCATGGGCTATCCGGGATTGAGTTGTATATGTTTGGCCAGGCCGGAGATATCGATAGTACTCGAACTCCTGCTCACCATGAAGACTATGTCCCATAGGGAACCCCATATCAGCCAACGCTCGTTGAGTATCTCCCCTTTCATCGCGTAAGGCAATGGCATAGGTTGGGGGCACCATGATGTTCGGATACCCTGAAGCCAAAGCAGCGTTCTCATCGCGATATATCGGGTTGGGGTCCTCGATGGCATTGACAAAATCATAAATCCGTCCTTTTTCCACATCAAAAGTTTGGGCCGGAAATTCCTTCCCCACAACGCTTATGTCCACTTCAAACATGGAGCTGTCTCCTTTCCACGTATTGTGAAAACGTCGGCCAGCCATTGAAACAGGCGGGAAATAAGGAATGCGCTCTGCTAAAGGGCGCAGCCCCGCTTCGCACCGAAGCAGTATGAACCCCTTTACAGGGTGGCCTTCCCTTTCAGCATAGCGATCTTGCCGGTACGGATAGATTCATGTATCCCAAAAGGTCTCAACAGGTTGAACGCGCTGTCAATAGTTCGCTCGTTTCCGGTAAACTCCACGGTGCACATGCCATCGGAGGCTTCCACGATTTTCCCCTGCAGTCCCGCCACAACCTGAATGATGCGGTCCATCTTGCCCTCTGATGCCGCCACCTTGAGCAGGGCGTACTCACGATGGAAAGCATCACCAGGCTTCAGGTTCCTTGCTTTAAGAACGTGAATAAGTTTTTGAAGCTGCTTGCGAACCTGTTCCAGCACTCGATCGTCGCCATTGACCACAATCGTGAACCTGCTTTTCCCCGGTTGGGCTGTTTTGCCTACGGTCAGGCTCTCGATGTTGAAACCCCTGCGGGCGAACAGGCCTGAGATGCGCATGAGCACCCCTGGCTTGTCCTCCACCAGGATCGAAATGGTATGCTGCATCAGATAAACTCCTCCAGTGAGTTCCCCTTGACCATGGGGAGAACCAACTCATCCGCTGTCACCGAGAAATCAACCACACAGGGTCCCCGTCCGCTGAAAGCCTTCTTCAACGCGGGAACCACTTCATCTCGCCGTTCCACCTTGATCGCTCGAGCCCCCATGGCTGAAGCCAATTGAACAAAATCCACGCAACCCGGCAGCTCGGCAGAATAGACCCGTCCATCATAAAAAACTTCCTGGAGCTGACGAATCATGCCCAGGCATCGGTCGTCCATAATGAGCGTCACCACCGGGAGTTCCAGTTCAGAGGCGACCATCAACTGCTGGCAGGTCATCATGAAACTACCGTCGCCAGCGATGTTGACCACTGTTTTCCCAGGATTTCCAACTGCGGCGCCGATGGCGGCGGGCAGGCCGAATCCCATGGTGCCCAATCCGCCGGATGTTATAAACCGCCGGGGGGCCGCCTTGCGGAAATAATGGGAGGCCCAGATTTGGTGGCGACCCACTTCGGTCACCACGATCCAGTCTCCTGCCATCCGTTGGAGTTCCTCTATAATGTACGGAGTACGCAGCTTATCATTGCCGCCGTTGTAACACAGCGGGTGTTCAGCCTTCCATTGATCAATGCGACGGCGCCATTCGTCGTAATTTCCCGGAGAGACCCCTTCAAGCAGTTGTGTCAGAATCTGCTTAATATCCCCCTGGATGGGGATGGACGGTCTGATATTCTTGCCGATCTCTGCAGGGTCTATGTCTACGTGTATAATACGGGCATGCTGTGCAAAGGTATTCAGAGGGCCGGTGGTGCGATCTCCAAAACGGACTCCAAGGGCCAGGATCAGGTCGGCATTCTGGACCGCGTAATTGGCGTATCGAGTACCATGATAGCCTGTCATCCCAAGGCTCAGCGGATGTTCCCCCGGGAATGCACCTTTCCCCATGAGCGTGGTGGCCACCGGGATGCCGGCCTTCTCCGCAATTGCCAGCAACTCATCGGAAGCTTCAACCGATAAGACTCCGCCTCCCGCAATGATCACGGGCTGTTTTGCGCATCGGATAGCTTCCGCCGCCTTCAGGATCTGCCGCTTATGGCCCTGAATATTGGGCCGATACCCCTCCATGTTAATTGTGCCAGGCTCCTGAAAAGCTATTTGCTCAAGCAGCACATCCTTTGGAATGTCCACCAGTACCGGGCCCTTCCGTCCGGTGCGGGCCAGATGAAACGCCTCCCGGAAGACGCGCGGGATATCTCGAGCATCGGATACGAGGTAGTTATGTTTGGTAACGGGTATGGTGATGCCCGTGATGTCAACTTCCTGGAAGGCATCGTTGCCGATTAAATTTCGCGACACCTGTCCAGTAATGGCTATTACAGATGAAGAGTCCATGTACGCCGTGGCAATGCCCGTTACCAGATTGGTTGCGCCCGGCCCGCTGGTGGCGACGCAAACCCCCACTCCGCCGGTACTCCGCGCGTACCCGTCGGCCATGTGCGCGGCGCCTTGCTCGTGGCGCACCATGATGTGGCGAATGGATGATGTCCTCAACTCATCGTAAAACGGCAAAATAGCACCACCCGGATAACCGAAAACAACTTCCACCCCTTCGCTTTCAAGGACACGAATTGCTGCACGCGCACTTGATATTTTTTCTTTTTTAGCCGCGCTCAACCTTTACCTCCCTTAGTCAACTTGAAAAGGCCCTGAGGTATGCACAGAGAAATGCACCTTATATAAGCGGCCCCCTCTTTGACATGAAACCTATCAATCCTCCCGCCAAAGAAATTACCCGTAAAAGCAAAACCGCCATCCTGCTGGTCGCTGGATGGCGGGCTGAATAACTATTGATGGGAAATTATCGGCTCATGGGTCCCCTGCCTCAGCCATCCCGTATGGGTACCGTACCAATACTACCAATAGTACTGACTCGACTCTCTCATGTTTCATCGGGATACGGTTTGTGGGAGACGCCATCTCTATCAAATCCTATTAATTGATATTATTTCCAATTATTATATGACATATCAGTATGAAGCTTGTCAAGAAAAATATTTGAGGAAGCTTGTTCGATATCCCCTGATGGTTTGTCAGGAGTTTCAGCATCCAAGCTTCATCTCCATGATCGCGCCCCGCAATTCATCGCGGAAACGCGGGTGGGCGATCTCCACCAGGGCTCGTGCCCGCTGGCCTAACGTTCGGCCCCGGAGATTTACGATGCCGTACTCGGTGACCACATAATGGACGTCCCCACGCGGCGAAGATACCGATACACCATGAGGAAGACTCGGGACAATGCGTGAGAACTTCCCCCGGCCAGCCGTGGAGGTCATCGCCAGGATGGCCTTCCCTCCCGACGAGCGGGATGACGCCCGCAAGTAGTCCTGGGACCCTCCCAGACCGCTGATTTGCTCACCCCGTACCATTTCTGCGTTTACCTGACCGGTTAAATCAATCTCAACCGCCGATGCCAGGGTGATAAAATTGTCGATTCGTCCGACAATGCACGGGTCATGCGTGTAGGCCACGGGGTGAAAAGCCACCGCCGTGTTTCGGTGAATGAAGCGATAAACCCCATCATTGGTCCCCATGGCCATACATGAGACAGTTACACCCTTGTCAAAGGATTTACGGGCATTGGTGATGACTCCCGCCTGGATCATTTCCACCACCGTATCGCCGATCTGTCCTGAATGGATGCCCAGGTCATGATGATCTCTCAGCAGGGCCAGCACTGCATCCGGTACCGAACCGATTCCGATCTGAAGGGTTGCCCCGTGAGGGATGAGGGGAGCTATCTGCTCGGCGATAGCTTTTGCCTCATCATTTATGTTGGCGGGAGGAAGTTCCACCAGAGGCCGCGAAACCTCCACCGCAGCTGCAAGCCGGGACACGTGTATGGTAGTATCTCCAAACACGTAGGGCATGCAGTCGTTGATTTCCGCGACGATACACCGGGCATTCTCCACGATAGGCTTCGTGAAGTTTACCGCTATGCCGAAGCTGCAATAACCTTCATCGTCCGGGGGTGAGAGTTGAACCAGCGCAACGTCTATAGGCAAAGGACCGGATGGCTCACACAAACGGGGAATCTCCGAAAGGTGCACCGGTATGTAGTCACAGAAACCCGCTCGCAGCGCAGGCATGACCGCCGGCCCAACGTGGAAGGCGGTGATCCGAAAATGGGCCTCCATTCCCGGTTGTGCGTAAGGACAAACTTTGTCGCGATAAAAGCCCTGGACTATCTCCACTTGTTCGAGTTTTCCCCGCCGCGCCATCATGGCTTCAATGAGAGATAAAGGCTCGGCACAGTTGGTCTCCATGAAGATTCGCTGTCCGGATTGCACATGCCGCACCGCCTCTTGGGGATCGGCAAGTATGGAGCGATAATGGTCTCTCCATGAACCATGGGGCTGTTCGGGCATTGATTAACCTCTTTACGCAGCGCTCTCGAATTGCCGGGCGGCCTTGACTCCCCGGCGGAAGGCCTTCAGGTTAAGCTCCACTGTATGGGGGGGTACTTTGCCAATCAGGGCCTTTTCCGCACTCTCCAGCGGCACCAGATGGGTCAGACTCAGGAGTGCACCCAGAATGACCATGTTGGCAACGTGGACTTGTCCTAACTCCTCGTCAGCGATTTTTGTGGCTGGAATGGCGACCACACGGGCCCTCACATCCGGCATTTCCCCCGTCAGGCTGGCGTCCAGTAAGATAAGCCCCTCGTCCTTGACCTCGCGCGCAAATTCCTTCACGGCCTCAGGACTCATTGCAACAAGCACATCAGCACAGAGAACCTGAGGAAAATCTATCTCTTCGTCATTGTCAGCCATGAGCACTTCGCAGCGGCTGGCTCCTCCCCTCACCTGCCCCCCATACGCGGTGTTCCGGGCCACATTGCGGCCCTCATATACTGCAGCGGATTCCGCAAGCACATTACCTGCCAACAGTATTCCCTGTCCACCCGACCCGGCGAAACGTATCTCCCGAATCATTCCGCATTCTCCTTTTTTGACCTTATTTAACAGCCGTGCTTATTTTTTCCCCTTACCGAGATACAAGTGACCGGGCTTTTTCCCGAATCTTCTCATACTCATCTGTATACTCGGGATCACCGCGCTCGACAAAAATACCGGAGATGATTTTCCCCTCCAACTCACCAGGGCTCATCTGTCGGGCCCTGGACAGAGAAACGGTATTATCCCTGATCCACTTGAGCATCTCGGGGCCGGTAGAACCGGTTTTCTCCGGGTTGCGCCGTCCGTAATTGGTAGGGCACGGAGTGATAACCTCCACCATGGAAAAGCCCTTGTGAAGGATCGCCTTTTCAATCATATTGATCAGGGGGATGACATGATAGACCGTTCCCCGCGCCACGAATGTGGCACCGGCAGACTCCGCGAGCCTGCACAGGTCGAAAGGACGTTCGGGCAGACCGAATGGCGCTGTGGTTGCGTGGTCGCCATAAGCTGTTGTGGGTCCGAATTGGCCGCCTGTCCGGCCATAAATGAAGTTGTTGGAGACGATGGCCGTCAGGTCGATGTTACGCCTGGCAACATGAATGAAGTGATTTCCCCCTATGGCCGCCAGATCACCGTCTCCCTGAACAAGAATGACGGAAAGGTCGGGACGGGCCATTTTCAGCCCCGTGCCGTAGCCGGGCGCGCGGCCGTGAAGGACGTGAAGTTCGTTAAAAAGCAGATAGCGTGGAATGAACCCGTTGCAACCGATGCCGGTGATAAAAGCAAATTTGTCCGGGTGGATTCCCGTCGCATCCATGGCACGGATCAGCGCCTGCGCCACGATGCCGCACCCACACCCGGGACACCATGCCGTGGGCAAATCCTCCTGGGTAAAATACTTCCCGAGCAACTCCCTATGTGGCTTAAGCTTTGCCATTAAGCCACCTCCTTGATCTTTTCCAGAATCCGAGCAGGCAGTATTGCCTGTCCATCCACTTGATTCACAGGGTGAACCCCACATCGGCCTCGGCTCCAGCGATCCACCTCGATGTACATCTGCCCCAGGTTCATCTCCGGCACCACGATCTGGCCGACCCGCCCGGAAAGATCCTCTACTTCCCGGCCAGGGAAGGGCCAAACCGTTCGCGGCCGGAACAGTCCCACAGGGATTCCCTCTTCACGGGCAATGCGGATAGCCCGCTTTGCCGAGCGCGCGGTTGTGCCCCAGGTGATCACGGCAACCCGTGCATCCTCAATCATAAATCGCTCCACATCAGTGTATTCGTTTCTGCGCGCCAAGACCTTACCTTGCCATCGACGGATCAGGGCCTCGAATATCTCCGGGCTCCGGGTGTATCCCCCTGCCTTGTTGTGCATGTTACCGATAATTTTTGACCTGTACGGCCCGCCGAAATCTGCCATGCGCGGAATCTCATCCCCTTCCGCATCAAACGTCAAGTACTTTTCAGGAGGCACCGTAGGTCTTGGCCGATCGATGATTTCTTTCGGTGTTTCCAGGACCACCCGCTCGCTCAAGTGGCCCAGAAAGGTGTCCAGCAGCAGGATCACCGGGGTTCGAAACCGCTCGGAGAGGTTCACGGCCCGAATGGTCAGATCGTAACATTCCTGCACTGAGGCAGGAGCCAGAGCAATGACGGTATAATCACCATGGGACCCCCACCGTGCCTGCATTAAATCCTGCTGGGCCATGGTTACAGAGCCGATCCCCGGACCTGTGCGCTGCACATTGATGATGACACAGGGTATCTCTGCTGCCACGGCAAAGCCGATATTCTCGTTCTTCAGCGAAATACCCGGCCCGCTGGTGGCATCCATGGACTTCACCCCGCCCACTGAGGCCCCGATGACTGCTGCCAGACTGGCCAGTTCGTCTTCCATCTGCATGAATGTACCGCCCACCTGGGGCATTCGGATAGACATATGCTCCGCGATCTCAGTGGCAGGCGTTATGGGGTAGCCTGCGAAAAAGCGAACTCCTGCAGCGACGGCTCCCTCCACCACGGCCTCGTTGCCTTCCATGAACCTGACTACTCCGCCATCCTCCATTTCTATTCCTCCTGAACGTCAACAGTGATGGCAAACTCGGGGCAGCGTATCTCGCACATGCGACAAACCGTACACAGCTCGGGCCGCACTGGATCTGGTTTACCAAGCTCACCCAGGTCATAGACATTTCCGGGGCAAAACTCTATGCAGATTCCGCACTGTTTGCACCATTTATGGCGGACACTCACTTCAACCCGTTTATAATCAGTTTTTTCAATTGACTCCATTGCAGCTAATCCCGGTTATTTTTTCCATATCGCTTGCAGACTTAAACTACGAGCGGGCGGAAATAAACCCCGTCCGCCTCTCAATAAACGCCCGCTACCATCGTTCCATGGAAAGTATCTTGTTGAGCTCCTCCAAGGAAGCTCCCCGGCGGATGGCCTTCATGAGCTCATCTTCTTTGGTAGCGGCCTCTTCGGCCATGATCAGGACGTCTTCTATTTTTTCGCGCGGTACCACTACTACACCGCTGGTGTCAGCCAGTATAAGGTCTCCCGGTAGAACCTGCACTCCGGCAATTACTACGGGGCCGTTGATCTCCAGAGTTTCGAAGCGATATTTCCCTGTGATGGGTGTCACTCCCCTGGCCCAGGTGGGGTAGTCTAACTCTCGGATGGCGTCCACGTCGCGGACACCACAATCGAATATGGAACCGGCGAAACCCTTAACTTTAGAGAAGAGGGCGGCGAGGTGGCCGCCGCTGGAAACGTCAGCCTGGCCGCCTCCGTCATAAACCAGCACATCACCGGGCCGGGCAACTTCGCGCACATCGCGCATGCCGAGACGCACCCGATCCCTGTCCACCGCCATTCGGGTGGCCTCTTTGCGTTCAGGGCCATGCCGGGCTGTCGTAGCCGGTCCGGCTATTTTCTTTCCCGGGATGATGGGCTGTAATACAGAGCCCGGAATCGCCCCGCGTATCCCCTCTCTGTCCAGGATGTCGGAGACGGTGGACGTCAAATCATCAATCTTCATGTATCGCGCTATGACCTCCGGAGCAGGTCTGGAAAAATCCCATGATTTGATGCGCTCGCGGGCCACGGCGCCGCTGAACTTCACTTCATTGGGTGTTTTTTTTGTTCGTGGGTTCTTGCGCCTCATCGTTTTCCCCTCCATGGATTCGCGGATGTCGGTGCATCTATGAGGATCTTCCCTTCTCGCACAATTTCCACTCCCCCCACGTGAAGGTTACCCTGGTGGGTGGTGCAATCGATATGGGCTGGGGCTCGAGTGGAGCCTCCAATGTGAACATCGCACCCTAGAGCAAAGGTGACGCTGCCCGCCATGTGGGTATCTTCAGCAGGGGCGGCAACGCCGCAGCGGACACAGCGCCTGTTCGTGCCCAGGCCGATTTCAGTAATATGGTACATCTCACCACCGCCCATTTCTTCCAGAAACCTTTTCAGGTCGCGGGCTTCCCAACCCCCCGAGATTTCCCGTACATACCCCTTTTCGACATCGAGATAGATCGGCTCGGTCAGCTCACGGTATTCCCGTGCGGCAATGCTTCTGTTAAGGACGATGCGCCCATGCGCCGACCCGTCGTCGGGAACACGAGTCACCTGGCCACCGGGTATGAACTCGGGCAGGAAGCGTGTAACCGCGCCAGGGGTTGCTTTCCGTATCCTTCCACCGCTGCACTTCAGGCCATACTGGCCCAGCGTACACTCGAAGTCCGTCCCGGCAGGCGATGTGAAACGAACATTTCCTCCCGCCTCGCACGCTGAGCCGACAGCATGGGTCAGTTCGTCAAGTTCGATGACCTCCTGCTCCGACTCGGGGAACAGACGGAGCAGATTCTCCTCTGTGATATATATGGAGGAGACCATCCGCTTGCTCAGGGCCAGGGCCTCTTTAAGGGCCCGGGAAAAGTAGAGTGTCAGGTCGGAGGTCAACAGGACGATGACATCCGCATCCCGGAGGGAACCGCGCACCGGGGCCGGCGGCTCTGCCGGCGAGGGGTCCAGTGACATACCTGCAAAGGTGCAGAAATGTTTCATGGGAATATACGTTCGCGGATCATACGTCATCCGGCACGCCCGGGCACCATCGGCATGTGCTGCGGTGGCGAAAGCATTGAGTATTCTGGGGCTCAGTGTGCCGTCGCTGAGGATCAGTACCTGATCCCCTGCCTCCAGCAGTGCGCAATGGCGAAGAACAACCCGGGCACGGTCAAACAACTCCAGCTCAATCACGGCGCATCTCCTTCCATGGCTTTCTGACGCTTATGAATCAGGCTCATTTTCTGCGATTCACTTTTTTCCGTTTCAGACTGAGTGTTGGGTTTTTCTGCTCATTTCCCACCCAAAAGGACCATCAGATCTTCCACAGATCGGAGTTCTTCAAGCCCAAGGATTCCATCCGCAATATTGCGGACCCGCTGTGCGCTATACTCACAGAAGGCAGCAGTTGAGCACTTCTGAAACTTGTCCAGGATTTCTTCCCGGCTCATGGGATTCTCAGGATGGCCTTTGAATTCATCGACACGGGACGTGTAGCGCCGGTTGTGGCGGGTAAACACCTCGACTGTTACAGGGCCAAGAGAGCCTGGAACGATTTCGTGATCCGCGACCACTTCAACTTTTGCAGCCATCTGCTGGAACTCCGGACTTCGAACCACAGGCTCCTCGAAGACATCAAGGAATACATCCTTCCTCAGCAGAGCCGCGCCGACGGCGTAAGGAATGCTGAACTGCGCGTCCACCTGAGGATTGCCGCGCACAGCAAAGGGCCGGCTGACGTTGTCATAAAACTTATGTTTTGACGTATGAACTACCACTCTATCCACATCGTCGGGTTTAAGCGGATGCTCCTGCACAATCTTAAGAATGGCCTCGATAGCCCCGTGGGAATGGCGACAGGAGGGATAGGGCTTGAAGGAGAGGTTCATCAGTTCATACCGTCTGCCCAGATCCCCTAAAAGTTCATCGCGATTAAAAGCGCCCCCCCAATAAAGATTGAACATCCCATAAAGGCCTTCAAGAAATCCCGCGGCGCCGGTAATCCCCCGCTGAGCAAGAAGAGCTGCAAAAACTCCCCCCTGTGCCGCCAGGGCCGGCTGCATACGCTTGACCAGGGATGCGTCAGTGACGCACTGCTTGTTCCCGCCGGTCTGGCTGTAAACGATTCCCATAGCATGATGTACGCCATTCGCATCCAGCCCCAGCGCCCGGGCTGCACCGGCGGCTGCGCCGAAAATACCGCACACGGTTGTACGGAGAAAGCCCGGTTGAGTCTTCTCGAATCCCGGCCCAAACGTGACAGCAAGGGCCAGCCGGCAGGCCAAATCCGCACCAAGCGCGCAGGCCGCTATGATTTCCCGGCCACTCACGCCGCCCCGTCTTTCCGAGGCCGCCAACACAGCGGGCATAACATTGACAAACGCATGGATCACTCCCCGGTCGTGGGTATCGTCGAAATCACGGGCATGGCACATGGTGCTGTTGGCGAAGGCCGCATAGGGCGATGAGATCTTTCCACCGTAATACATGATCGTGCTTTCCGGCCTTCCGCCCAGTTCTTGAGCCAATTCAACGACCTCTCTCACTCCGGGTGCCGTGCTTCCTGCCAGCCCGCAGGCCGCCGTATCCAGGATGCACAGCTTGGTCATCTCCACAACATCAGATGGTATCTCCTCATAGGGGGTTTCCGCCACATAGTGAGACAACAACTGTTCGGTTTCCACGAATCCTCCCCCTTTCGCCACTGTGGCACTAATTCAGATGCTCCAAACAGAGTTCTCCACAATACATTTTTGTTGCTATCCTTATTACACAATCTCTTCAACCAGGACGCCACTCCTTGATTGGTTGCCCGTAATACAGACTTTATAGTTCAAGCCCTACTTTATACCCTTCGTGGACTGCGTCAATAATCTTACGGGCTTCCTTGCAGTCTCCAATAACATGAACCGGACGGCCGCTATCCCGGAAATTCCGAATGCGGTCGTCCATAGGCTTGTATCCCATGGCAATCACTACCGTATCCGCGGGGATTGATATCAACTCATTCTCATTGGTTAGCCCCATCATGGCCACTGTAACCCCTCCACGATGGATGCCTATCAACTTTGTTCGGGTGAAAATTTGAACACCCAGCTCAATGAAGCGCTCCATTAGGCAGACCACCTCGAGGGGGTTAGCGTTGACGCCGATTTTGGGGAGCATCTCCACCAGGATAACACGCTTTCCCTCCTGAGCCAGGAGCACGCTTGTTTCCATCCCAACCAGTCCACCGCCGACAACCGCAACCCGGTCTCCCACAGGGGCGGTGCTGGCGAGAACATCGGAGGCAAGAACCACGTTATCGCTGTCGGCGCCGGGCACTTCCGGCCGTATGGGAGCGGCTCCCGCGGCAACTACCACGACATCGGGGTTCAACTCAGCCACCAATTTTGGATTCACGGCAACGCCCGTATGGATTTGGACTCCAAGAACCTGTAACTGCCGGATCAGGAACTGAGTCAAGTTCTGGATATCGCGCGTGTGCTGGGTCATGGAGGCCACTACCATCTGGCCTCCCAAAGTCTCGGCCTGCTCGTAAAGGGCAACCCCATGGCCTCTCAAGGCGGCCACTCGTGCGGCCTCCATGCCGGCCGGGCCACCGCCGATAACTATCACCTTTCGCGGAACGGCTGCCGGACGAATGCGGCATTCATCTTCGCGGCCCACGGCGGCATTAACAGCGCACGAAATATGAGGGAACTTCTTGATGTCCCGGGCCGCGCAGCCTGTGTTGCATCCGATGCAGCGCCGAATCTCGGAAAACCTGCCCTCCCGAGCCTTGATCGGCAGTTCCGGGTCGGCCAGCAGCGCACGACCCATGATGATGAAGTCGGCTTTCCCTTCTCCCAGAACCTCATCCGCCAGCACCGGGTCGATGTATCTCCCCACGGTCATCACCGGTATTTTCACCGCCTCTCTGACTTTCGCAGCCAGATCTGCGTAACAGGCTTGGGGAAAAAATGAACCGGGGATAACGTACTGACGGCTCTCGCGCGTCCCGGCTGAGACATTGATCGCATCCGCCCCGGCTGCTTCAATCAGCCGTGCATGGACCACAGCCTGGTCGATATCGATGCCCCCAGGCAAGTAATCCGTGCCATTAATCCGCACATTGACCGGGAAATCCGCTCCGGCCGCATCTTTGATACGCCGGACAACCTCGCACACAAAGAGCGCTCTGTTCTCGACAGACCCTCCATAGCTGTCCTCACGTTTGTTGCAGAACGGCGAAAGAAATGAGTGCAACAGGTAACCGTGGCCGGCATGTATGTCCACCAAATCGTACCCTGCCCTCCGCGCGCGCAATGCTGCGACGGCATAAGCCTCCGTAATTTCCTTTATTTCCTCACCCGTCAACGCATGGGGTATGACGCCCGTTGTCACGAAGGAAACAGCTGACGGCCCCACCGGCCGGGCGGCGCGCCCGGCCCCGAATGCTTTCTGTGCCAGCCGGATGCCCGCGTGAATGAGCTGGCAACTGATATGCGCTCCGGATTCGTGGGCGACTTGGGTCAGCCTCCTGTGGCTATCGACAAGTGAATCATCGTAAAGGCCGTTCTGATTCGGTCGGTAGTGGGTTTCGTGCGTAAAATAGACGGCTCCCACGATCAAAATTCCCGCTCCGCCTCGAGCCCTTTCATTGTAATAGCTGACGGAGGCGTTGCTGATGCTTCCGTCTTCATTTGCCAGGCGGTCCAGCATGGGGGCAAAAACAATGCGATTTTTCGTCTCCAGGGCGCCGATCCTTCCCGGTGCAAAGAGATGTTTTAACCCGGACACCATTTCCTCCTGTTCCATCTGCTTCATCAGGCATCTTGCTGCACACCGCCCCTTCACGTCTCTATGATTTCGCTGCGGGCTGTTTCAATGTTGCAATCAAGTTGCCAGCCCCATCGACCTCAATGAGATCACCCGGGTGGATGACAGCGGTGGATTCTAACTCCTCTATAATTGCCGGTCCTTCCGCCTGGAAACCCGGTGGCAGGTTGTTTCGCCCATACACCGGGCAGGGAATCCTGTCGGGGTTGCCCGGAAAGAACACCGGGCGATGGCCTTTACATGCACCCCTGTCGGCGGAAAAACCACGAAGCACTGCTTCCATTTGGATTACCTCAACCGGGGCCGAGATCACGCATCGCCAGTTAACCACCTCCACAGGAATCTCATCCAGAGAACGGTGATAGAGTGTCCGATAAGCCTGTTCGAAAGCCTGGTACGCTTTTTTGATCCACTGCCCGTCCATTTCTCCGCCGGGGAGCACCACCTTGATCTCATGGCCCTGTCCGAGATATCGCATGTCAGCCGATCGTTGAACCATGGCCTTTTCTTCCGTGATCCCGAGTGCGTCTAATTGAGTGTACCCATCTTTTTCCATCTCCCGGAAGAGTGCTGAAACTGTTTCCAGGTCAGCCTCTTCCAGGATCATATAGCGGGTGCGTATGTAGTCAAAGGCCAACGGCGCCACCAGCAAGCCCAGGGCCGAAAAGACACCAGCCGCCGCAGGCATGATGACCCGCTCGATGCCCAGCTTCTGGGCAATGCGGAGAGCATGGACCGGACCGGCCCCTCCCATGGCCAGCATTGTGTAGTTCCTGGGATCACGGCCGCGCTCCAGGATGTGGATGCGGGAGGCGATGGCCATATTTTCGCAAACCACCTCATGGATTCCCCAGGAAGCCTGCAGCAGGTCGATTCCCAGGGGTTGTGCCACACGTCGGGCAATAGCCTCCGCTGCTGCTTCCCGGTCAAGCCGCATTTTCCCTCCCAGGAAGTATTCGGGACTGAGATAGCCGAGGATCAGATCCGCGTCAGTTACAGTAGGCTCCGTACCGCCAAGGCCATAACAGGCCGGGCCGGGGTCCGCCCCGGCGCTGTCAGGCCCGACTTTCAGCAAGCCCAGTTCGTCCACCCGGGCAATGCTCCCGCCGCCTGCACCGATCTCGATCATCTCGACAGCAGGTATTTGGATGGGCAGACCGCTGCCCTTTTTGAACCGACCGATCCGTGCCGCCTCGAACTCAGGGGCAACCAGCGGTTCTCCGTCATCGATCAGGCAGGTTTTGGCAGTTGTGCCTCCCATGTCAAAGGACAACACACGCTTATTCCGTCCCCGGCGAGCCAGGTAAGCAGCCCCCAGAGCGCCGGCGGCAGGTCCGGACTCCAACATACGAACGGGAAACTTCCGGGCCATCTCGGGCGTCATGACTCCGCCATTGGACATCATCAGGTACAACCGGCCATCGAAGCCTGTCTGCGCCAGACGTTCCTGAAGCCGCTCAAGGTAGCTTGCCACCATGCTCTGAACGTAGGCATTGGCCACCGTGGTGGACGTCCGTTCGTATTCCCGTATGGCGGGCACCACCTCCGAAGAAATGGAAATAAACATATGAGGGGTGTGCTCCCGGATGATCTCCCCCATCTTCTGCTCGTGCGACGGGTTCCGGTAGGCATGGAGAAAGGAAATCCCAACGGCCTCTATGTTTTCGCGGGCTAATCGATTGGCTATGTCCCGAGCCTGTTCTTCGTCCAGAGGAACCAGAATCCGTCCCTCTGACGATACACGCTCCTTCAGCCCCCATCGAAGGTCTCTGGGCACAAGGGGCCGGGGTCGATCAATTTCCAGGTCGTATATGTCGTATCTCAGTTCACGGCCCATCTCGTACAGATCACGAAAACCATCTGTAGTGATCAGAGCGGTTTTTGAGCCTTTGCGCTCGATGATGGCGTTGGTCACCAGAGTTGTCCCGTGAATGATGACCAGGCAATCGTCCATGGAAAGGTTGTGCCTGCTCAACAGCTCTTGCAACCCCTGAAACATTGCCTCCGATGGATCGTGCGGGGTCGTCAGAAGTTTGTGCCGGGCGGCAGCCCGATCATCCCGGACAAGGAACAGATCGGTGAAGGTGCCCCCGATGTCGATTCCCACCCGGAACTTCGGATTTCTGTCAGAAAATCCCATCTCAGTCGCGACTCATCTCTTTACGCAATTTCAATGTCTCCTCGATTAAGACCTCTCCGGTATTGAGGTCCAGGACCACCCCGTAGTCCTCGCGGGCTCTCTCATGGGAGACAAGACCCAATCGGACGTCCTGCGCGACCAGGACCGGATCGCGTTCAAGAGGGTCCCCGTAGCCGCCGCCGCCAGGTGCAAGGGTGAAAATACGGGTTCCGGGGGGGAACGGGACCTGGAGCTTGGGATGGGGTGTCTCTCCATCGTTGAGCACCGTTACCCGGGTGCAGCCCGGCTTGCCCCCGGCGATACCGTTGGCGGGAAATATGGTGCGCTCGGTGATCATGGACATGGTTAAGGGCGGAATGTCGGCACCATCTTTTATTCGGATCACAAACTCCTGCCCGCAGCCACCCCGAAACTTCCCGGGACCCCCCGAATCCGTCGCGAATTCCTTGCGATCAATCTGCAGAGGTGTCATCGCTTCCACCACTTCCACGGGGACATTGGAGACGTTGCTCGGAAAATAGAGGCAGTTCTCACCGTCCTTATCGTGTCTGGCTCCCAGGCCGCCGGCCGTGGGTAAGAACTGGGTGAATTTTCTGCCGCGCTCATCGGTTCCACCGAAGTAAGGAT
The DNA here is from genome assembly GCA_019310535.1 of Deltaproteobacteria bacterium. Taxonomy (GTDB): domain Bacteria; phylum Desulfobacterota; class JAFDED01; order JAFDED01; family JAFDED01; genus JAFDED01. Next base: position 61,538 of record JAFDED010000004.1, on the reverse strand, counting down.
ATCCGCTGGTTCCGCTATCAGCAATGACCCGCTCGGGAATGACCCGGGCCAGTGCGCCGAAGACGGCATACGGTATGTAGTGACCGATGATGTGCCTCGCTCCCACGGCGGCGGGAAAGCGAGGGTTGAAGATAGTGCCCTCGGGCGCACACACATCTACAGGCCGAAAACACCCTTCGTTGTTTGGAATATGGGGCAGAAGGGCGCACTTGACGGCGTACATGGTGAACGAAAAGGTGTAGTTAGGCACCACGTTGATCCCCCGTCGGCTCTGGGAAGAACTGCCCGCGTAGTCGACCCGAAGATCCGATCCTTCCACTGTCAGGGTGCAGCAGATCGTCACCGGTGATTCGAACCCATCGGCATGGACCGTGTGTCGGTAAGTGCCGTCGGAAATTCGTTCGATCTCATTGCGCATGGCCTGCTCGGAGCGGCGGATGACCTCCTGAGAAAGCTCCTCCAGGTCTTCCTGCTCATACTCGGTCAACAGCTCATCCAGTCGTTTGACAATCATTTCGTTGGCAATGACCTGGGCGCTGATATCGCCCAGCACTTGCTCCGGGACGCGGACGTTTGCCAGGATCATTTCAAGCAGGTCCTGATTGGGTTCACCGCACCGATAAAGCTTCATGACGGGAATTCTGATTCCTTCTTCGAATAGTTCGCCAGCATCGGCCGACCAGAGCCGGCCTCCCACGTCCGAGGCGTGTGCAATGCTTCCGCTGAACCCGATAAGCTTTCCACTGCGGTGGATGGGGGCCACCACGACAATGTCCGGCAAGTGTCCTGCGCCTATCCACGGATCATTGGTGATCAGCACGTCGCCTTCCGCCAGAGCCTCAGGCGGAAACCGCTCGAGCATCAACTTGATAGTGCGGGGAAGGCACCCGATGAAGGAAGGAATGGACAGGCTGCTCTGGGCTATTGACTCTCCCCGTTCGTTGAAGAGTACGCAAGCAAAATCGTTGGCCTCCCTGACGATAGTGGAGAAAGACATTCTTTTGAGTGTGATGGCCATCTCATCCACAATGGAGATCAAACGGCTCCAGATCACTTCCAGAGTAATGCTATCCATTTGCGTCCCCGCAGTTGCACCGCTCAGTAAACGGCAGTTCTCCACTCAGGATACTTGGGGCTACGTCCCCTAGCGATGTCAAAGTAAGCTTTCTGTATCCGACGGGTAATGGGTCCCGGCTTTCCCTCACCCAGGGGTAAGCGGTCAACCGAATTGATGGGAGTAACCTCATAGCCGCTCCCGCAGAGGAAGGCCTCTTCTGCCACGTATACCTCTGTCCGGTCGATGTCTCGGACTTCCATTGGAAGCCTCAATTCCTCGCTGATCAACTGGATCAGCGAATCGCGGGTTACACTTTCAAGTATGCCGGCGGTGACGGGCGGAGTGAGGACTATCCCCTTGCGCACCATGAAGAAACACGAACCCGGTCCCTCGGCCACTTTCCCGTCGGCGTTCAGTATGATGGGCTGGTCATAGCCGTCTTTTTTGGCCCACATCGTAGCAAGTCTGCTGTTCTGATAATTGGATCCCGCCTTTATGCGCGCCGGGATGCTGTTGTCATCTATCCTCCGCCAGGAACTGATGGTGGCAGTGATGCCCTCCTCGATATTAAGAAACCGCCCCGTGGGAAGGGCGCACACGAGCATGCCCACCGGTTCTGTGGAATAATACCCCTCAAAACCATCTACATAGACAACGTGTCTGATGTGGCAATCTTCGCGCAGGTTATTCTTTTGAAAGGTCTCTATCAGGATTTTGATATTATCCTCTATGGACTGCGGAATCTGAAGCCGCATCATCTTCATGGACTCCGCAAGCCGGACATAGTGTTCCCGGAGACGGAATGCGTAGAGTTGCCGCACCTCATCATTCCAGTAAGCACGCAGACCCTCGAAGACATTGATGCCATAGCGGGCGCAGGGGCTCAACAGGTGGACTCTGGCCTCGTCAAAGGGGATAAATTCACCGTTGAGCCAGACAAAATCCGGCTTTCGAATCTCTTTGGCCATCGGTTGTACCTCCCATTCATGAAGATAATCTTTGTTTCTTCAGATGCCGCAGAGTGCCGATAATCAGGAAAATGGTTGCGGCGTAAATCAACAGCGTCAGAGGACGGCTGATAAATATCCATAGGGAGCCTCCTGATATCTGGAGGCTGGCGGCCATGTTCTCTTCCAAAATGGGGCCGAGCACAAGGGCCAAGAGCAGGGCAGGCGAGGAAAATCCGTATCGCTTTATCAAGGTCCCTATGATTCCGAAAATGAACATGATCCACACGTCGAAAATGTTGGTCCCCATGGCATAAGAGCCGACTATGCTGAACAATGCGATGCTGGGGGCGATGAATGCGCCCGGAATTTGAACAAGCCGGGCAAACAACCGTGCCCCAAAAAGCCCTAATATGAGCATGATGACCTGAACATAAAACGTTCCCACCAGTAGCCCGAAGACCACTGAAGAGTTGCTGTGGAACAGCAGGGGACCGGGACGCAAGCCATGTATTGTCAGGGCACCAAGGAAGATGGCAGCGGTTGCGCTGCCGGGGATGCCGAGAGTCAGCATTGGCACCAGAGACGCTGCTGAAGACCCGTTGTTTGCTGCTTCAGGGGCGATCACTCCCTCGATAATCCCTGTTCCGAATAATTCGGGTCTTTTGGCCGATCGTTTGGCTTCACTGTAAGAAATAATGGAAGAGATCACACCACCGGCACCGGGCAAGACCCCGATAAACACTCCCAGAAGACCTGTTTTAACCAGCAAGGGCGCAGTGCGACGGATTTCCCCGCGGGTCAATCCTTTATGGGTCATTTCAGCACCCGAAATCATCTTCACGCTCCCTCTTCGTGTCACAATAGAGAGAACCTCGGGTAACGAGAACAGGCCGATGAGCGCAGGAATGAGCTGGACTCCCTCGAAAAGATCAGCCCGTCCAAAGGTGAAGCGGGGGTAACCCGTCATGGGGTCCAGCCCCATGGTTCCCACCAGGAGACCGAACAGCCCACTGATAAAACCCTTGATGAGATTGCTGGACTCAAGGGTGCAAATGATCGTCAATCCGCATAGAGCCAGGGCGAAGTACTCCGAGGGGCCGAATTTCAACGCGATCACCGCTAGGGCGGGGGCAAAAAACATGAGGGCAAAGGCGCTCATTACGCCGCCGGCAAAGGATGCCCATACCGAGGCTTGAAGCGCTTTCTGGCTCTCCCCCTTTTTTGTCATCTCGTTGCCGTCGAGCATGGTCATCACAGCGGCGCCTGTTCCCGGAACGCGAAAAAGGATGGCGGAGATGGAGCCGCCGTAAACAGCGCCGCAGAAAATACCCATGAGCATAAGCAAACCCTGGGCGGGTTCCATGACAAAGGTAAGAGGGACCAGAAGCGCCACGCCCATTGTGGCAGACAGGCCGGGAATGGCACCCACAATGATCCCAAACATCACGCCAAGGGCACTCGTAAGGATCGTGAGCAACTGAAAGGCAACAAAAAAGCCGGCGGAAATGTTGTGGAGCATACGGTCCTCATACCGGCAAAATATGTGCCGCTTTCAGTCTGTTTGGCAGTGAAGAAACAGTCATGCCTCTTTGTCATAAAAGACCGGGTAAAATGATCCCCTCCGGAAACATAATCAGAAAAATCTTAACAAATATATAATAAATCGCCAAAGTCATGCAAACCGCCACCGACACGACGGTCCAGATCCCCCGATATCCAAGGAGCCAGAATTGCACAAGAAGAAACGGAAGCGTGGCCAATACAAAGCCCAGATATTGCAAGAGGCCAATATATCCGATCATGGAGACGATAATCAGGCTCTGCCGGGCCCTGGGCATGGTGAGCCCCCCGGCACCAAACTGCAGCCCTTCCGCATTCTCTTTCTCTGATTCCACTTCGGCCGGTGGTGTGCGGGATCTCAATTCTTTGATAAAGAGGCACAACGACAGCGACAATATTCCCGTAATGACCAATTTGGGGAATCGGGCCGCCAGGGGCGGAAATCTTGTTGTCTGTAAATAGCTCAGGGCGCTGAAAACGATCAGCGTCAAAGGAACGGAGAGCCTCTCAGCGCGGGACATCACAATCCTCCAAACTTTAACCGGCTCGTTTCCGAATCGATCTCGTCTTCACGAAGAATTTACATGTACAGGGGGAACCCTTGAGTTTTGAACCATAAGGACGCCGGATTCCCCCGATAAATTCTTATTTTGACCTGGCCTTGATGGTCTGGACGATCTTGGTGATTTTCTCGTGGCCCTGAGCCCTGATCTTTCCAAATTCCTCGGCGTTCTTATACACGTAGGGGACCTTTCCTTTTTCGAAGTCTGCCTTGAGTGCGGGATCCTTGATCGTCTTGTCAAAAGCCTCGATGACCTTCTTTTTGACGTCGTCCGGCAGACCGTTGGGAGCGATGACACCACGCCATACACCCATGACCACATCGTAACCGAGTTCCTTCATGGTTGGGACATCGGGGAAGTTGGCCATGCGCTTCTCGGACATAAAGGTCAGGATGCGAAGCTTGCCCAACTTAACGTGGTCGTAAATTTCATCCTGATAAGCGGTGGTGGCCATAGTATGCCCCCCCAGAACAGATGCGACAGCCTTGGCGCCTCCCTTGAATTGGACCCTGCGAAAGCTCGTCCCGGTGGCCAGCTCGAAAGCCGCCCGAGCCAGATCCAGGGAAGACCAGTGTCCTCCCAATCCGATGGGTATTTCATTAGGATGCGCCTTCATATATGCCAAAAACTCCTTCCATGGCTTGTCGATGGGGCTCCCAGCTTTCACCGTAAAGGTGTTATTATCATAGGAGCACATTACGACGGGGGTGAAGCTTTTGTATGTGTATGTCACCCCTTCCAGGAGCAGGTGGTGCTGGATCAAAGGTGTGGCGCCCATACCCAGGACGTAACCCTCCGGCTTGGCCTGCGCGATGGCCGTGAAGCCGACGGAACCGCTGGCGCCGGTCCTGTTAACGACTACCACCTTCTGGCCCAGGTACTTCTCGGCGTGTTTTGCGATGATCCGAGCAGTCCTGTCCAGGCTGCCTCCGGGCGAATAGGGCACGATCAACTGAACCGGCTTTACCGGATAGTCCGCTGCCGGAACCGATGGGCTGAACCCAAAAACCAATAGCGCCGCTAAACTGACAAACCAGACGGATGTTCTCTTCTTCATGGCTTTCCTCCTCCTTTTACAAAAGTCGACATTGAGACACCTCACTAATCTTTGTGGGCGTATTCCTCTTTAATCCAAGTGTCCAGGGCTGCGATCCCCTTGATAGTCTCCATGTATCTGCGGCGGCCCTCTGTATGTGTCAGGTAATCCAGCACGGTGAACTTGAGCTGTTCTACCAGCAGGATATTAAAGCGGGTGGGAAGCTCATCCACACCCATTTCGGAAAATCCGTAAGGAGGTCCGGCAGCGCCGGCGTCGGCGGTCAAGCGCAAAACACGCTCCTCGATCTCCCCGTCATGCATGAGTTCGTGGCGCTGGAGGAATAGTGCCAGTGCTGCCTCGATGCCATAAGCGGCCCAATTGGAAATGAAGCCCACAACCAGTACATCAGTCTGAGTAGTGGCGGCGCAACCTGAATACCATCCACAGTAGCACGTGTCGCCGGTGGCAAGGTATTTTCGCACCTCCTCGTGAACGTTGCCCATGCCGATCTCGTTGCCGCCATCACCGCAGCCAATGGTAAATATGCCCCTGCGCCGGGCCTCTTCCACCAAGAGGTGGTATTTCCCGTTGATGGGTGTCAGATCTCGTCCGGGCAGCGAGTGATTCAGTCCGGCTGCATTGGGACCGCTTTTCTCCACTGCGATGACGGCAGAGGGCTTCAGCTCATCCAGCCGGCGATTTATGATCTCTATGCTCTGTGTTTCATCCATGCGAGGCGAGAGCGGGGCTGCCACATATACGCGGCGCATTATCTTCCGGGCCTCTTTGAGATCATCGGCAATGCGAAAGCCCGCACCTTGAAAAGAGGCCTTTATTATGTCCAGGTGGCCGGACTCTGAGAAGACGATGGGAGTGGCCCCCAGCCCGAAGTTGATGGCGCGGGCCAAGCCAGCGGAGCCCGGAGGGCCGTCATTCTCGCCGATCATGTACATGGGCAAGTACCAACCGGTCAGAAAAATCACCGTGTCACCCGGCTTGACCCGCTCGGCCAGGCCTTTGGCCGCCTGGTAGCTCAACGGGTCTCCCGTCGCCGTTTTTTTTCGGGCCGCCTCATAGAGCAAATGGATCAGCGGGTATTCGGTGCGCCGGAAAAACTTGGCGCCGATTGGAGCACAAACCAGACGATCAATACCATCTGTGGCGAACTTGATCTCCTTTTCCGTAAGCTGCATAGAAACCTCCTCATCACCCGGAACTCGGAACAAAATGCGAAGTCGGGCAAGCTCCGCCAAAACGCTGGACACCGCCCTTTAGTGAACTGCCGCACCCATAGGGCGACTCGGGGGAAAGAACTACTCCTCGAAACGATGGACAGAAATGATTATTCTCTGTCCTCCCCGTGCGACTTTCACCAGGTTCAGTCGAAATGAGCCGAACACCAGGAACTGGTCATGTAAAAAGCTGACCCGCAGAACGATGGTCCCAATACGCTTGTTGATGTTATAAATGTGGATCTTGTCATCAACCAAACGCCAGTGATCCTTTGGGGAGGGCTCAGGCAGCCCGTGCCCGTGGTCCATGATAATCTGGTCGGTCAGGATGATGTCTCCCTGCTTATCAAAAGTGAAGTTTTCCACCACCGGATGAAGCTGAATGGAGTGCATGTATTCGAGTGAGAACCTATTGCCGGGCACCGCGGGCCGCTGGATGATCATCTTTCCCAAGCTGTCGTTGTACACCTCGATAACGTATCGGCCCCCGGATGCCGGGGCGGTGATCAGGATTCCAACAAAAACACCAAAGACGGCTGGAATCGTGATTTTCATCGTCTTTTCCCTCGCCTAAATTCAAGCCGAAGCAGTCTGGCTGATCTTTTCCCTCCCTTTTAAGATATCACTGACGATCCCCCAGAGGAACAGCGCCATGCCCAAGCCATAAGTAATGGTGTTGATGGGGAAAAGCAGGAAGATCGTTGCTCCCAAGAACGCCGCATGCTGAAAAAGGCTCAATGGCCGGATTAATTGTCGTGAAAGTGTTATAGTGAAGGCCGTGAGCCCCAGCGCAATGAGGCAAGTATTGAGCAGAATCGGACCCGGTTCACCGGTCATCAACGGAGTGTAAACCATCATGAATGGTATCACATACAACCCTTTTGCCACGTTCCAGGCGGTAAAGCCGGTGCGCATGGGATCGGCACCAGCCATCCCGGCGCCGGCGTATGCCGCAAGGCAGACAGGTGGAGTAACGTTGCCGATGGAGCTGAACCAGAAAATGACCATATGCGCCACCAGCAGGGGGATTCCCATCTTGAGCATGGCCGGAGCTGCCAGAATGGCGGTGACAATATAGGCCGCCGTGATGGGCAGGCCCATCCCAAGGATGCCGGTGGCGCCCATGACCAAAAGCAAGGCGAGGATCAAAGAATCCCCGGCCAGTGAAATAACACCTGAGGAAAATGACAGCCCTATCCCTGTAAGGCCTACCACGCCCACCACGACGCCCGACGCCACGCAGGCCGCGGAAACTGCTATGGCCTTCCTGGCGCCCATGGCCAGTCCACGCATGATGTCCCGTGGATACATCCGGGTTTCCCTGCGAAACCAACTGATCACAATTACCGAAAGGATACCGATGACTGCAGCAAACGTAGGGGTGCGACCAATAAGAAGCACCACAACCAGAATAATCAGGGGCACCATGTAGTGGATTCCTTTCAGCAACGTTTTGCCGATGGGTGGCAGGTCAGAGCGAGGGATCGGCTGAAGGCCCATTTTATTGGCCTGAATATAGACGTACACTCCCACGGAAAAAAAATAGAGCAGGGCAGGAAGGAACGCCAACTTGACGATTTCAAAGTAAGGGATGCCCGTCCACTCGGACATGATGAATATGCCCGAGCCCATCACCGGCGGCATGAACTGGCCGCCGGTGGATGCAGCCGCCTCGATTGCACCGGCCTCATGCGGGCGATATCCGACCTTCTTCATCAAAGGGATAGTAAAACTGCCTGTGGCGACCACGTTGGCCACTGCGGCCCCCGAGACCGACCCCATCAGTGTGCTGGCAACCACGGCGGTCTGAGCGGGGCCTCCCCGCCAGGAACCGGTCAGGCTGTACGCCAAATCGTTGAAATAGTTGCCGGCGCCGGATGCGTCCAGGAAGGCACCGAATACTATGAACAAGAACACATACACGGCCATGGCTTTTGTGGTCATGCCGTAGATGCCTTCCATGGTTGAATAAAGCTGACTGGTGATGCGCTGGATGCTGAAGCCTCGGTGAGCAATTGCATCGGGAAGGTAGTGTCCGAACATGGCGTAAGCAATAAAGACCAGGCATAAGATCGGCAATGCATTCCCAACGGTCCTCCGGGTGGCTTCCAATACAAGGCTGATGGTAATGATGGCGAAGACCACATCACGGGTGGTCTGGATGCCCAACCGGGCCACCATGGACTCAAACTCGACGATGATGTATGTTCCGCCCGCGATGGTCAGGGCGGCAAAGAGATAATCATACCAGGGGACACTCGAACGGGATGATTTCCTGGAGATTGGGTAGAGCAGAAAAATCAGCACGCAGGCAAACATGACGTGGAAGCTTCGGAAGTACATCATCTGCATGATGCCCAGCGTGGTATAATAGAGATGGAACAGAGTCATGGCCACAGCAGTGACCATGGCGACTTTGGCGATAATACCCGTCAGATGGCGTTGACTGGTCATCTAAAATCCCGTGAAGCATCATGTTTGGTGATTCAACAATTCCGGTTTCCCCGATGGAGGGCGGTCCATTTCCGACAGAATGTCGGCTCCGGGGCAACCGGACAGCTAAGCCGCCCCGGAGCCAAACATGGTACCGTTAACAGAAAACGAATCAATCGATGGAGGTTACTTCATCAACCCCAGTTCTTTGTAATACCGGATGGCGCCAGGATGCAGAGGACCTGCCGCCTGGACAGACGGTTCGAATTTCCATTGCTTGAAGGCAACGTGGACGTTGGCCAGTTCGTCGATGTTTTCCTTGGTTAACTTCACCACCTGGTAAACCAAGTCCGCAGGGACAGACGCTGCGGCGCCCCACACGCCGGGGGAGTCGATAACCAGTGTTGGCTCAGTCTGGCCTTTATAGATATTTGCCGGGATCGTGGATGGAATATAGAGCGGGTACTTGGCGTTGACCTTTTTAGCCAGCGCCATTTCGACCGGAATCAGCCTGATGGGAACTGATGTGGACAGGTCCAGCAGGGCGGTGGTAGGGTAACCCGCCTGTACGGTCAACACGTCAACCCTGCGGTCTTTCATGGCCGCAGCACCCTCGCTGAAGCTAAGGTATAACGGCTTGAAATCCTTGTAGGTCAGCCCCGCCATCCCAAAAATGATCCGCACGGAGGCCTCGTTGCCCGAACCAACAGCGCCGACCACCACTTTTTTCCCTTTCAGGTCCATGAGGGACTTAATATTGCTTTTGGCGAATACAGCGATCTGCAAGGGACTTCCATGCATCCAACCTGCGAGCCGGACTTTGTCGAACTTGGTGGGGAAGGGCTTTTCTCCTTTGACGGCCTTGCTGCACAACTGGCCGTTGGAGATAAAGAAGTCCACCTCTCCGGTCTGGATCAAGCGCAGGTTTTCGTTAGAGGCTGCGGTTACCTCCACGGTCAGCTTCACATTTTTGACGTTTCTATTGACAATTTCGGCGATGGCGCCGAACATGGGATATACTGTTCCGCCTGTTCCGCCTGTGGCCACTGAATAACGCTTCATTTTCTCTGCGTGGGAGTCGGCGGCCGCTGCACCCACAATGACCAGGGCCACCGCAATACTTACGACAGTAAGGATAGTAAGGCTTCTGTCCTTCATCTCTACCCTCCTTTTGGCAGGGGTCTCGTCGCCCTCCCAGTAATAGGGGGTTTCCCCCTCGGAAAGAGGTTTAATGATCCTGCACCTTGTTTCATCTCCGAAATTCACTGCGCAGAAACGGTAATCAGCTCAATAAAGATCCGATCCGGCATCTTCTCGTAAATCAGCGGGAAGACAACCTTCTGGGTCTCCTTGGGTTTCACCACCGGTGGTTTGCCCTTCCGGGGAACCTTCATGGCGAAGGCAGGCCCCTCCGGGATGTCGCCCATAACCTTGAAACGTTGTGGCTTGTCGGTCACGTTGGTGATTTCCAATTGCACGTGGAGACGGCTTTTCCCTTTCCACTCTTTCTTATACGCGCTGGCTTTGACATCAGCCTCTGGAGCGATTTTGAGGTCAAACTTGGGTCCACCACTCCCCTTCTCATCCGCTATGGATATAGAGGCATATCCAATCAAGAAAGCACTCACTGCCAGCAGGGCTGTCAAGTATATTCTTTTCGGTCTGATCATGATTCCCTCCTTTCCTTAACAATTAAAGCTGGCTCCCGAAATTATCACCTTTGAGTAAGGTGTTATTAAAAAACCCAAACCCATCCCCTTTATTGTTGCGCCTTTAAAACATTTCGTCTTCTTCTGCATGATATCAAATAGGCACGAAAAAATGCGCTCTCCCCACTAATCCAGAAGCAGGAACGATAAAAAATTACGGTAAAAGCAGCCTTGATCGTACGACCATATTTGTATTACTTGTATTCTTTTTATGATATTTCCCATACCAGTTCACATATTTGATGTCAAGCAAAAAAGTATCAGGATTTACCACAAAATTTTGAAAGGAAAACAGAATTATCCACTTTGATCAGCAACATATTGATCAACGATATTACAGTCAAATTACCGCCAATAATAGATGAAGGATGCAGTTGGGGTAGCCAGGACGACAGGTCATCCTAGCCACCCCCCCCTTTTCGAAAAGCTTCTCCAAAAGTCCTTAATAACCGGGGAAAATACAAGTTGGTACGATCCTAGAGAGAGAGTTAGAATCCTTAATAAAGGCAAACAAAGAAAAAGGAATATGAGGATCCGGAAGGGAGCTCCCGCAACAAACATGCTTGAGGTAGTGACACATCAGAAGACGAGCCCTATGCTGCCTTAATTAAGCGTCCACCGTAACAACATAGAATAAAGGTTTGCCTCTTTAATGCTCTCCTTCAGGGGATACTGCACGTAAATCATGAGAACCCCCTTCTTCGCATTGCTGGTTGGGAGAAGTATATTTCGTAACGCCGGAGTTTGCTTCTTACCCAGTAGGGTTGTCAGGTTAAGCTTTCGGACGGGGGGGCCGCTGGCTGAAGCGACGCCCGAAGACCTCTGAGGCGATGCGGTTCTTCAGCATCTCGATAGTGCCGCCGGCTATCATCCATCCGCGGATACGGCGAAACATGTATTCCACGGGAAACTCCCGTGAGTAACCATACCCGCCCATGATCTGCACGGCCTCGTGGGCAACCTCAAAGGCGGTCTGGTTGCAGTATGCCTTGGCAATGGACGTCTCAAGGGCCGAGGGGGTCCCCTCCTGAGCGTTTACGGCTGCCCGGTACAGCAGGAGGCGGGCGGCGTCCAGCTTCATCTTCATCTCCGCCACCTTCCACTGGATCCCCTGGAATTCACAAATGGGGCGGTTAAATTGCTGGCGTTCCTTTGCGTGCTGGACTGCACGATCAAAGCAGGCCTGCGCCAGTGCAAGGGACCGGGTGGAGTTTCCCAGTCGCTCGATGTTGAAGACCGGCAGCAGACGCCGAAATCCGTCCTCCTCCACGATGATATTTCCCCGTGGAACGCGGCAATCATCGAAATACAGCATGCAGTGAGCCTCGCCCGACATGTGATATTCCGTTTTTCCTCTGGAGAAACCCGGCGCCTCATGGTCCACCAGGACGGCGCCGGAGGACTGCACATCCTTGCCGAACCGTACCCAGACCACGAAGCACGTGGCATGGGGCCCATTGGAGTTGAAAATCTTGCTGCCGTTGATGACCACTGAATCCCCGTCCAGGCGGGCCGCGGTTTGCAAGTCTGTCACGGCTGATCCTGCGTTCGGCTCGGACATCGCAACGGTAATCAGCCCGTCGCCTTTCAGGAGAGGGACAAGGGACTGCTGCTTCAGTTCCCGGGACCCCAGCACGGCCAATTGCTGGATAGCTCCAAAGTTAGTTGCCTGCACGCAATCACCACTGTGCGGGCAGACTTTCGAAACCGCCTCCATGGCAATGATGGCGTCCAATAGCTCCCCACCCTGACCGCCGTCTTCCTGAGGTATGCGGATACCGGTGAAACCGTTTTCAGCCAGGATTTTCAGGTTCTGCCATGGGTATTCCCCGCGCTCCTCCCATGTAAACGCGTTTTGGGCAAATTCCCGTTCCGCAAGGCGCTTCGCGCTGTCCTGCAAAATCCTTTGTTCTTCCGTGAGATTGAAATCCATATTGTCAGTCCTCCTTGTGTTGCAGCAGGGATTTACCTGGCGGGCGAACAGTCATGCCGTTTAAAATACTGCCGGGTTCATGGCGGTGATCACTTCCTGGCTGGAAAAAGTGCAATTTACTTTTCTTTATTATCCTCATCGCGCCTATTCAATCGCACAACAAACTCATACATATCACCCCGGTAGTGGACCAGCACGTTCTCCACCGGCTGGTGATCGATGGCGAAAAATGTCCTCCGGATCTTCAATAACGGAGCACCGATCCTCACTTGAAGTATTTCGGACATAGTTGCATCGGCAAGGGTCGCCACCATAGTCTGCTCTGCATGGCTGATGCTGATTCCGCATTTCTTTTCAATAATTTCCATAATGTTCTGTTTATAAAGGTCCGCAGGATCAAACTGCCGGGCTATAAGACCGGGAATGTAATGGATCGCGTGCAGTATAGGTTCTTGACTGGAAAGTCGAACGCGCTCCACTATGAACACCTCATCTTGTGGGCCGAGGCGTAAGATTTGGCGAATATCCGACCCGGGGTCGATGGGTTCAAACCGGATCAGATGCGCCTTTAACCGCATCACCTGACCGGCCAGGTCCTCCAGAAATCCTCCAAATTGATAAACTTTCCTTGAACGCGGCTTTTCCTGAACAAAAGTCCCTCGACCCCGCTGCCTGTTCAATAGGCCTTGATCAGCCATGGACGCCAGGGTCTGCCGGATGGTTATACGACTTACCCCAAACTCAACGCATAATTCCTTCTCACTGGGAAATCGTTCACCCAATTTATATTCACCTTTGTGGATTTTATCCCGCAGGATATTCCCTATTTGATAATAAAGCGGGATGGGGCCCGCTACTCGTTTTTTCATCCCGAGGCTCCGTGGATGCAGAGAATCGTGTTCACAATAGCGACTTCCCTTACGGCTTTTCTGTGGATCCGATAGTCAATCACGCACATGTACCCCTGGGTCAAACCCTTTCCTGCGGATGAAATATCCAGCGGGCTGAACGTTCAGCGTTGTTCCCATTTGAAACAAGCAACAAAAATCTAAAAGCGTCGTTTTCCAACGACCAATGTGAACCTGCTTATACCTTGTGTTGGGTAAACTCGCAAACTTTTATTGGAAAACCCTTGTGCCTTTTGCAAACCGGCTGAAGCATATAAAATTTGCATTATTATTATGACATCGAGACATGTAACACATTTCAAGGGACATTGCAATTTCTTTTTCTTTCCCCCAAATGACCCTTATCGTACTAAAGTTTCGCAGTACATTTTAATTAATAGGTGCAAAAATCATTTTAAAATTGCTATTGAGTTAACTCAGCATAACAAACGCTCCTGGAGTTAACACAAGCCGTAACCAATCTATTAAACTTGTTCGGTTTGATATTTTTCTGGAATTCCAGAAGGTTTGTTTTTTGATATGGCTTTTTCATATGCCTACTTCTCTTCTTCTGTATATTGTATGCCGTGATTTAATAACTACAATATACAGTATTAGCTGAGCTAAGTTAATAGGTATAATTTATTGTTTCCAAAGAACATTATTTTTTAACTGTCGAAAATGATTTTGAAAAAGCCTCTCACTCTTTCCTCTCCAGGATTCCGCAGATACCCAGGCCTCCTCCACCACAGATGGTCAAAAGGCCGTACCTGGCATTGCGTCTTGCCATCTCATGAGCTAATGTGATCAGTCTCATTGTTCCGGTAGCTCCAATGGGATGGCCAAGGGAAATCCCCGAGCCGTTCACATTCACCTTTTTCTCCAGATCTCCTTCACGAATGCCCATTAATTTGGCATCCGCTAACGCTTGCACGGCGAAAGCTTCCTGGATTTCTATAAGATCAATTTCATCGATCACGAGGCCGGCTTTCTTGAGCGCCCGATTTACTGATGCAGGCACTGAAGGGTACGTAAGGGTCGGATCGGAACCAGCAATAGCAAAGGAGCGCAGGTATGCCATCGGCTCAATTTGGTGCTCTTTCGCTCTCTCTGGAGTTGTCAGTACCAGGCAAGCGGCACCGTCGTTTTCACTGGAAGAGTTGCCCGCTGTGCAGACCCCATCTGGATAAACGAGGCGCAGCCTGGAAAGCTTCTCTAATGAAGTATCACGGCGAGGCGTTTCGTCTGTATCAACCATCATTTCTCCGTCCTTTTGGGGGACCGGAACGGGGACAATTTCTTCTTTAAACTTGCCGGAGTCAATAGCGGCGATCGCTCGTTGATGAGATCGCAATGCCCATCTGTCAGCTTCTTCACGACTTATCCCTTCCTTTTTAGCGGCTGTCTCTGCCCAGGTCATCATTGAATTAAGCTCACCAAATCTATCCACAGGCTGATGCATGGGTCTGCCCCGCTGTATTCTATCGTAAAGAGGTATCCCCCAAAGAGATAAGCTGCCATGATGCCTTGGAAAGAAACCCCACTTTGGGTCGGTCTTCCCGCCTACGCCCCACTTCATATATTCACCGGGGATGTAAAACTCCGTACGGCTCATGCTTTCGGCCCCCCCGGCAACAACTATTTCGGCATTTAATGTTTGGATTTCCATGGCACCAGACCAAATCGATTGCAGGCCCGTGCAACATCGCCGATCAAGCGTGTAGCCCGGAACTTCAACCGGCCAGCCTGCCTCGAGGATGGCCAGACGGGCAAGGTTGGGCGCTTCACCATTGGCATATGATTGACCCATAATTACATCGTCCACTTCTTCCGGCTTGATATTGGCCCTCTTTATTGCCTCATTCAGAACAATGGCGGCAAGTTTCTCCACAGGCACATCACGCAACATGCCGCAATATGCTCCTATAGGTGTTCTCACCGCACCAGTTATAACTACCTCTCTCATGTGACCTCCTTAATCTCTTTATTATTTAATAGCAGGGATCAACACCAGTTCTTTATGAAACTCCCTGCACACAGGTCGAGGCTTGTTAAAACAATTTTGACTGAAATTTTAACTGACTGGGAGGCTTTTATCGTTCACGATAATACCATAGATTAACCTTCTTGCACAGGCAATAAATCGGTTTATGTCAGTAATGTAAATATCTCCCTTCCGGCCGCACTTAAAATGTCCCCATCCGTCGTTCATTTCGGCTTGAAAAGAACGGGGATCATCAAACACACAAATAATCAGCGGGAGACACCCTTTCCTCTTGAAAAATTCGGGCGGGAGGTACTAAAAGAGCATTGCAAGGATATGTTTCCGACCGCCAGGATCTCACCTGACCAAAACGGAGCTGCGGCAAAACCTAAGGATCATGGGCCTGCCCGCCTTTACTCCCGTTGTCGCCCAATAAAAAGCCGGAATAAAAACAATACGCTTTCTTTCCCATTTATGATATAAATACTTCAAGTTGCGAGGCGCATGATTCGGTATCCAAGAGTGTACAATAAAATCCAGGAAACCGTACTTCATCCTTTTATAATAGTTTTTGTAAGTGAATGAACAAATTTCACCCAGGTGAGCGGTTACTACAAACCACGAAGAGGTTAGAGGACTGATGCAGGTGATACTGGCTCAGCCGCGCGGGTTTTGTGCAGGAGTGATCCGCGCGATAAAAATTGTGGAACGTACACTGGAGACCTATGACTCGCCTATCTATGTCCTGCATGAGATCGTACACAACCGCCACGTGGTCGAAGATTTGAAGGTCAAGGGAGCTTTATTTGTTGAATCCCTCGATGAAGTGCCTCCCGGTGCGGTGTCCATTTTCAGTGCCCACGGTGTACCGACAGCGGTGGTCAAGGAGGCGGAAAAAAGGAACCTGCGGATCATTGACGCCACCTGTCCGCTGGTCACCAGGGTGCATCTGCAGGCCCAGCACTTCAGCCGCAAGGGCTTTGAGGTCGTCATCATCGGCCACCCCGGCCATCCGGAGGTGGAGGGCACCCGGGGCCGTGTGGAAGGTCCGGTGTATGTGGTGTCCAGTATCGCCGATGTTGCCACATTGCGGGTCAGTCGTCCTGATCGGCTTGCCTATGTTACCCAGACCACCCTGAGCATTGACGATACCCTGGGGGTGATCGAGGCGTTGAAGAAGCGTTTCCTTATTCAGGGGCCGGACTTGAGTAATATCTGTTATGCCACCCAGAGTCGACAGAACGCTGTCCGCCGGCTGACCAGGGACATAGACGTGCTGCTGGTAGTGGGCGGCCGCAACAGTTCCAATTCCAATCGTCTGCGCGAGGTGGGCGAGCACAGCGGTGTACCGTCCTATTTGATCGAGGATGCGGAGGATATAAACAGGGCCTGGTTCTGGGAAGACTGCGTGGTAGGGATCACGGCCGGGGCCTCGGCGCCGGAAGAGATGGTGCAAAGGGTTTTAGAGAGGTTGCTTGCCTTCGGTGCCGGTGAGGTCAGAGAGATGGACGCTGAGCGGGAACACATGCACGTCCGGCTGCCTGAATCACTATGATCTCCCTCAGGAGCGCGCAATGAGTGTGCCTTTCATTCAGCAATATCGTCTCGGGCGATATGTAATCAGCCAGAAGCTTCGCGGGAGGCGGCGCTATCCACTGGTGTTGATGCTGGAGCCCCTGTTCCAATGCAATCTCGCCTGTGCCGGTTGTGGCAAGATCGACTATCCTGAGGAGATCCTCGATCGACGTCTCAGTGTGGAGGAATGTTTCTCTGCAGTGGATGAATGCGGTGCACCTATCGTATCGATCGCCGGGGGCGAGCCGCTGATCCACAGGGACATGCCGCAGATTGCGGCCGGCCTGGTGAGGCGCGAGAAGTTCATCTATCTTTGCACTAATGGCCTGCTGCTGAAAACGCACATCAAGGACTACACCCCATCGCCCTTTCTGAACATCTCCATTCACCTTGACGGCTGTCGGGAACGGCATGATGCTCTGGCCTGTCGGCAAGGAGTCTATGATTCGGCGGTGGAGGCAATAAAGCTTGCACACGCGAGGGGCTTTCGGGTTACCGTTAACTGCACTCTGTATGATGGCATGACCGCCGCAGAAGCCGCCGAACTCTTCGATTGCGTCATGGGCATGGGCGTGGAAGGCATCACCGTATCTCCCGGATACAGCTATGCGCACGCCCTACAGAAAGACATGTTCCTGAAGCGCACACACAGTAAACAGCTCTTTCGGGATATCTTCAAGCTGGGCAGAGGGCGTAAGTGGAGATTTAATCAGTCGAGTCTGTTTCTTGATTTTCTTGCAGGCAACCAGACCTACCAGTGCACTCCCTGGGGTACCCCCACGCGGAACGTCTTTGGCTGGCAAAAGCCCTGTTATCTTCTGGTGGATGAGGGCTATGCCCCCAGCTACAAGGCGCTTATGGAGGAGACAGACTGGGAGAGCTACGGCACGGGGCGCAACCCCAAATGCGCCAACTGCATGCTTCACAGCGGTTTTGAGGCGACGGCGGTAAACGACGCTCTGGCACATCCGCTCAAGGCACTATACGTGTATCTGCGAGGTCCCGGCACCGATGGTCCCATGGCCCCGGATCTGATTATGAGTGGTGCCGAACCCGCTTCCGATTCCGAAGCGGATATGGTAAAAGAAACATACCCGACGGGCAAGGTTTGACCGGCTTGCAGCGGCAAAAGGGAGTGATCTTACGTGTGTTCGTTAGCTGATGGCGGCGGTCCCGGCGGTGTTTTTTCCGGTGCCGGCCATATTAATGCCTCGAAATTCCGTGAATGCAAGGCAATTCTTTTCGATTTCGGAGGCACCCTGGATTCCGACGGGGAACACTGGCTGGATCGGTTTTACGCTCTCTACGAACACTTCGGATTGGACGTCCCCCGTTCCGAAATCAAGCGCGCTTTTTATCATGCTGACGCCCTGTGCTGCAATGATTCACTGGTGGTTTCACTCGGCCTCCGCCCATTGATGAAACACCATGTGCATTTGCAGTTTGCGGCCTTGAACCTGGAGGATCACGGGAAAGAGAAAAAATTGGTCGAAGCATTTTGTAACAAATCGGAGCGGTTTCTCCTGCAAAGCGCGCGTTTACTCGGCCGCGTGAAAAACCGGTATCGGCTGGGCTTGGTATCCAATTTTTACGGCAATGTCTCCATACTGTGTGAAGAGGCGGGATTGGCGGAATCACTGGATGTAATTCTGGACTCCGCTCAGGCCGGGATCAGCAAACCTCACCCTGAGATATTCTTGACCGCTCTGGGCAAGCTTAATTTGTCCCCAGAACAGGTTGTTTTTATCGGGGATTCTTATGAGAGGGACATGATTCCGGCCCGAGAACTTGGAATGAAAACCATCTGGATGAAGGGACCCAATCCTCGGATGCCTGAGAATGCCGGCCCCGTGGATGCCTGGATATCAAGCCTGTCTGAGCTGGAGGCGTTGATCTCATGAAGGCGGGAATCATCGCTGCCGGCAGAGGAGAACGTCTCGCGCGGGGAGGCATCTCGATCCCAAAGCCCTTAATTCCTGTTGGCGGCGAGCCTTTGATTGCCAGGGTCATTCGTGCCGCCGCGAAAGTCAAAGCAACTTCCATCGCCTGCATTGTGAACGATTTGAACCCTGCTGTCGCCGATTACGTGCGTTCGGGCTCTTGGCCGGTCCATTTGGAACTCGTTGTGAAGACTACACCCAGTTCCATGGAAAGCCTGTTTTCGCTGGCTCCGTTTTTGTGCGATGAACCCTTTGTCTTGTTTACCGTCGATTCGGTATTTGGATTCGAGAGCCTGGAAAAGTTTCTTACAAAAGCTCAAACCCTGAATAACGCGCAGGGGGTTTTGGCTCTCACCCGGTTCATCGATGATGAAAAGCCACTGTGGGTGAGAGTGGATACTCGTCTTAAAATACTTGCCATGGGAGATTCCGCCCGCCCGAGCCGGTATGTGACTGCCGGTTTTTACTATTTTAAGCCGGACATCTTTGCTATGATAGAAGCCGCGCAGGCAAAAGCAATGAACGCTCTTCGCCAGTTTTTGGGCTTTTTGATGGAAAGCGGGTATTCACTGTATGGTATCCCGGTCTCCAAGACTGTCGATGTGGATTATCGCGAAGATATAGAGAAGGCTGAAACCTATTTGCGGGAGACTGAGAAGAAATGCACTGCATGACGGTGCTCGGCGTGTATCGGGAGCCAATCTTTTCACCGGGAAAAGTCCGTGAAGACGCCGCTATTCTGGACGCCACCCTGCTTGAGCTGTCCCGTCTGGGGTATGAGGTCTCTACCGTGCAGGCCGAAGCTCTTGATATTCTTTCCATGCGACCTTCCTGCGCATTGATCATGGTACAATCTAATCGGGCACTCAATATCATAGAAAATTGGCACAAGAGCGGAACCAGAATCATCAACTCCGTCGGCTCGGTTCGCAACTGTTATCGCAAGCCTCTGATTCATCTGCTTGCAAAAGGTGGCTTCCCCATACCTCCCAGCCAGATTGTCCCCCTCGAAGAAGTGGAGCGGAAAATCTCTTTCGGGTCGTCCACCCGGTACTGGTTGAAGCGAGGGGATGTTCATGCTATACGGTCAGATGATGTCGTGAAGATAGCATCGAGCGAAGAACTGAACAGAGCACTCAATCATTTCCGCGGACAGAAGATTGAGGAGATTCTTGTCCAGGAACATGTGGAGGGTCGGGTGATCAAGTTTTACGGTGTGGGTGCCGGTGATTATTTCAGCGCATTTTTGGCATCCAGCGGCGAAGAGGTCACCTCGCGGATGAAACAACTCGCCGCAATAGCCAGCCGGTCTGCTGAGGCGGTGGGCCTTGAAATTTACGGGGGTGATGCAATCCTTGCCCGAGGAGGTGACGTGGTGTTGATCGATCTCAATGATTGGCCCAGCTTTTCGCTATGTCGCCAGTTTGCAGCCAAAAGCATCGCGAGCTACATAACGCGAATCTGCCAAGGAGAATTTAATGGAATATCAAGCTGTGTCTATTAAAGACATCGCTGAAACGATGTCTTCACAACTGTACCTTCAAGAACAGCAATACATGTCGCCCGGCCTTCAGGAAGTGGCCCAACTGTCTCAATTGGCCATCAAGGAAGGAAGCGGCTGCTGGCTTGTAGACGCGGATGGCAGGCGTTACCTGGATTTTATGGCTGGTGTGGCGGTTTGTAGCCTGGGACACTCACACCAAAAATACGTCGCGGCCATTAAAGAGCAGCTTGAAAAAATTACCGTGGGCAGCTTCACTACGGAAAACCGGTTGGCTTTGATGCGGTTGATCGCTTCTCTGACACCTCCGGGCCTGAACAAAATCCAACTTTACAGCGGCGGTGCAGAAGCGGTGGAGGCTGCCATTCGTTTAGCCAAATCGTACACCAAGAAATTTGAAATCCTCGGTTTTTGGGGCGGTTTTCACGGCAAAACCAGCGGAGTCCTGGGCCTGATTGGTGATCCGTTTAAAAAACACTGGCAAGTGCTTCATCCTGGTCTTCATCTGGCACCTTATGCTGATTGTTACCGCTGCCCATTTAAAATGGAATATCCTCGGTGCGGCCTTTTCTGTCTGGAATTCATCCGCAAAGTTATTGAGAACAATACAGCAGGGGGCCTCGCCGCGATCATTGTTGAAACCATGCAGGGCACGGCGGGCAACGTGATTCCACCCCCGGAATTTCTTCCTGGTCTGCTTGAGATCGCACATGAAAATGACGCTCTTCTTATTGCCGATGAAATGATCACCGGATTTGGCCGCACAGGAATGATGTTCGGCTCCAATCATACAGGCATCAGGCCCGATATCATGACCATCGGGAAAGGAATGGGAAACGGGTTTCCCATCAGCGGTCTCGTCTCTACTGAGGAGATCACGAAGAGCAAGCCCTTTTCAAAACCCAGTGCATCCTCAAGCAGTTACGGGGGAAATCCCCTGGCCAGCACCGCAGCTCTGGCGACCATTCAAACGATCCTGGAGGAATCCCTGGTGGAAAATTCGCGCACAGTGGGTGATTATCTGCTCAATGGAATACGCCGGATTCAGGAAAAATATGAGTTTATCGGAGACGTCCGTGGTTGTGGTCTCCTTATCGGCGTAGAACTGGTAAAGGACAGGAAAACCAAGGAACCTCTTGATAAAGCCGTTACGAGACAGCTTTTCCTGGAGACGCTCAAAAGAGGCATGATGAGCATGAATTACAAACCCAACTTCCGCGTCAATCCTCCCTTGAGTCTCAGCAAGGAAGAAGCGGACGTAGGATTACAAATTCTTGATGACGTCTTTGCATTCCTGGCCAAACATATCCCTTATAAAAGATAAAGGAAAACTCTCAATGACCGGGGATAATCCCAAGCATAGTCCCCCATTGCGGGGAGCCATTATCGGTTTTGGCAATGTGGCAATTCATGCTCATTTGCCCTTATGGCTGAAAAGCAACCATTTTAGAATTGATGCCGTCGTGGAACCCCTTCCCGAACGGGCCAGGGTAGCAATGGATGTGCTACCGGAAGCGCGGATTTATTCTGGAATAGAACCCCTGGTTGCCGAGAACGATCTGGATTTCGTGGATATCTGCACTCCTCCCTGTTTTCATGCGGATCTCATGCTCGAATCGTGCAGGTCAGGACTGCACGTTTTTTGTGAAAAACCTCTTGTAACTTCTTTAGAAAGTTTGCATAAGATCCAGGAGGCCGCCGATGAGTTTCAGCGGGTCATCTTTACCGTAAACAACTGGAAACATGCACCTCTTTGGTCCAAGGCGGTCGAACTCATCCGCGAAAACAGAATCGGCACCGTGCGATCCATCTTACTCACGGTGCTGCGCCCTTCCAATTCGGGTGGAGGCGCCACTAACTGGCGGAAGTGCGCAGAAATTGCCGGCGGCGGCATTCTCCTGGATCATGGCTGGCACCATTTCTACCTGATTCTCTCCGTCATCAATGAGTCGCCCTTGTCTATCTCGGCCAGGATGGAGTACTCACAAGTTAATGGCCCCGGTTTGGAGGAGACGGTGGATGTGGTGCTGCGATTCCGCGATGCAGAGGCGCGGCTGCAACTCACCTGGCGGGCCTCGTATCGTCAAAATTATGGAACCATCACGGGAGAACAGGGAACGATTGTTATCAATGATGATCACCTGATTTTGCACGCCGATGGTTTGCCGCCCACCCGGTATGATTTCGCTGAAGCCCTTTCCGGAGGTTCCCATCATTTGGATTGGATGAAACCCGTAATGGAGGATTTTCATCGGGAAATACTGGAAGTCGATGCTCGCGGCGCCAATTTTATGGAATGCAAGTATTGTGCTCAACTTACCTATCTCGCCTATAAATCTCATCGAGAAGGGTCGTGTTTTATCCCGGTCCATAATCCGATTCTGTAGGACTCAGCATGCTTTCAGAATCCATACAGGTATCTCATCCTCCGGAAGCCACCCAAAACACGCCTCCGTCTCTGGCCATTCTGAATGCTTGCCATCCCGGAGCGTGGGAGAAAGTGGGCGGTATTACGCTCACCGCAAGGACGCTTTTCCACCTCAAAGAGGCAGGGATAAAAAAGGTCGTTTTGCTTTTGAGCACCGACAGTATCCCCATAGAGCTCACGAAATGGCAGGGGACCCTCGAATTACAGCAGGTGAGGGCAAAGGTAAATATCCCGGGTACAATTCTCTCCATTACCGATCTTGAGCAGCGTTTTTTATACATTGACACGGCACACCTGATTGACCCCCGGCTCTTATACACTCTGGCATCCGCATCAGGAACCACTTTTGCCTATATCGACCCCGTAGACAGGGAAAGGCGGGTAATTCGGGCGGGGTTCCTGAAAATAGAGGATCTTCATATCTGGGCCAAACAAGGAAGCGCCGCCCTGATCAGTCATTCCGGATTCCTTTTCCCCGGCGACATTAATCCTTTCTGTCCGGAGATCAGAGGACCTTTGACCCCTTATTTCATGGAAGTGCGTTCCAAGGATGATGCCCGGGAAGCGACCCGACTCTTGATCCGCAGTCAGCAAAAAAAGGTTATGGATCTCCCCGCTCAATTCATCGATCCACCCATTGAAAATGCGCTGACCCTGCTCCTTTGCAACACACCCGTTACTCCCAACATGATTACCCTGATCGGCGCGGCTGTTGGGGTGGTGGTGGCATGGCTGTTCTGGCACGGCTATTTTGTGGCGGGAGCCTTATGCACCTTTCTTGTGGAAATCCTGGATGGCGTGGATGGCAAGCTGGCACGCACCAAGCTTCACTATACTAAATTCGGGAAGTATGAAGACGTTATCGACTATATCTATGAGAATAGCTGGTACGTGGCCCTGGCAGTGGGATTACGGGACACAGCCCCAAATAATTTGCCCGCGTTCCTGGCTGGCTTGCTGATTCTCTCAGATACAGCGGATAATATAGTTTATACTCTGGCGGGCAGATGGTATAGCAAAAGCATTGATCTATTCAGCCCTTTCGATGCGACATTCCGGCGCATCGCCGGACGGCGCAACGTCTACGGTATTATGTTTATTTTTGGTTTTTCGCTGGGTTATCCGTTTTACACTTTCGCCGTAGTGGCTGTCTGGGCCGCTCTTACCGCCGTCATCCACGGCGTTCGGTTGATTCAATACAACAGAACAATGAAAAAGACACTCGGGCAACAGGCCGTAGGGACCTGATGAAAAAGTTCCACACATACAGCGTTCTTTTCGGGATAATCCTGCTGGCCCTCCTGATCTGGAAAATCGGCCCCAAGGCATTATGGCGGGAACTGGCTCTGCTGGGCTGGGGACTCGTGCCATTGATCTTGATTGAAGGAGTGGCGGACATTTTTCATACTCTCGGATGGCGATATTGCCTTACCGGACCCCATCGATCTCTCCCCTTTTTTCAATTATTTCGCATCCGGATGGCCGGCAGTTCCATCAACTATATTACCCCGACGGCCACTCTGGGTGGTGAGGTGACCAAGGGAGCTCTCCTGGCCTCGAATCATGGCGGTACTGATGCCATCACCAGTGTCCTCATCGGCAAGCTGGCATATGCCCTTGCACAACTCCTTTTTGTAGCCTTCGGAACATTTTTCATCCTTTGGAAAATTCACCTGCCCCCGGGAATTTGGCCTGCAATGCTGGTGAGCAGTTCCCTTCTTGCGGCAGGAATCGTGGGATTCTTGATTGTTCAAAAGGCTGGTAAATTCGGTGCTGTTGCGCGATGGTTCGTCACCCACAATTTGGGCGGAAAGGCCCTGGAAACTCTGGCCGGCCATCTTACAACCGTGGATGAAGAACTCAAATGCTTTTACACACAGCGCCCCGGAAATTTACCTTTCGCCATTTTTTGGCATATTGTCGGCATGGCCTGCGGCATTGTGCAAGCCTGGTATTTCTTGCTCCTGTTAACAGATCATGGGTCTTTTTTTATTGCTGCAGGGATCTGGTTTCTGGGGAGTTGGTTTGATCTCCTGACATTTCCCATCCCTCTGGGGATTGGTATCCAGGAGGGCACCAGAGTGCTTGCTCTCAAGGCCGTGGGTTTTGACCTGGCTCTGGGTCTGACATACGGGGTGGTACTCCGATTGGAGCAAATCTTTTGGGCTGGAGTCGGACTTTTGCTGTATGCGACTCTCTTGTCGGCGAAACGAGAAGGAGGGCTTTTCCCAAAGAAAGAGCCGGTGGGAGGGAAGCCCTAATTCGATCAGTACAGGGAGGGAACGTTGGACATGCCTATAATACACAGTTTTCGATTTTCCGCCCGATTCTTTATTTTAACGTTAATTATGAGCCTCTGCCCGGTTTTTATCCTCCACGGGCCGGCCTGGGGGGAACCCCGGATAAAAGAGAAGCTTGTCCTGAGTTTGCCGCAGTTGATCCATATGGCCATTGCCAAGAGCCCTGAGATTGGTGAGAGCCGAAGTGAAATAGCGGCAGCCCGAAGCGATCTTGAACAGGTGAAAGCCGCATATTATCCGCAGCTTGAGAGCACAGCCGTTGTCGGCCCCATCGATGATGCCAGGGAACCGGTGATTCGCGATAACAAAATCTTTGACCCCTCCCCCGGCACGAGCCTTTCCAATATAGGTATTTTTGGCAGGCTGGACTTTACCATAACTCAACCCCTTTATACCTTTGGCAAGCTCGCTAACCGAAGAAAAGCGGCCAGCGATGGAGTCAGGGCTAAGGAATTCGGCCTTGTAGAGAAAAAAAGCCGGATTGCCCTCAGGGTCAAGCAACTCTATTACGCTTTGATTCTTGCCCGTGAAGGAATCGATGCGGCCGATGAAGCGGGGGATTTTTTTGACGATGCCAGACGCCGGATCATTCGCCTCTTGGATTTAGATTCCCCCAATGTCAGTGAAAGCGATCTTTACAGGATCGATGCCTTCCGTGCCGATTCCATCAGGTCCCGAGCTGAGGCACAAAAGGGAGTGGAGGTTGCTTACTTTGCCTTGAAATCCCTAATCCACCTGCCCCCCGGCAAGGAGTTTGATATTGCCGAAGAAGCTCTCCCGATGAAGGATGAAGACCTCGATGAGATGGAAAGTTATATTAAAAAGGCATTTGCAAATCGCCCGGAATTCAAGCAGCTTAACGCTGCACTGGAAGCCCAAAAGTTCCAGGTGCAAGCGGCTCAGAGCGACAGGTATCCTTCCTTTTTTGTCGCGTTGGAGGGTTCCTTTGCAACGGCTCCGGGCCGGGATATCCTGGATAACCCCTATATCCCTGACGATTTCAATCACGCCTACGCCGGAGTAGTGGCCGGAGTCAAATGGGAGTTCGATTTTGGGATCGGCAGAGCCAAGGTGGATAAAGTATCGGCGGAGTACAGCAAACTTCTTTATACAAAAGCTTCTGCTGAGATGAACATCCGTATCCAGACAGTTAAATCTTACCAAGAGGTACTGGAATGGAAAAAGGCCGTAAACGCTTATCGCAAGGCCGTCTCCTCCTCCAGAAAATGGGTAATCACAGCCCTTGCCGATTTCGATATGGGCGTTGGAACAGCCGAAAATATGCTTGTGGCCATAGAAAAGTACGGCCACAATCAGAGCAAATATCTTGAGGCGCTGTTCAATTACAACATGTCCCTGGCCAAGTTGGAATTTGTTGCGGGCGCGAAGGACTGGCAAGAGGACCGGAAAAAATGAATGCCTTGCAACGGGTATTGCGAAAAATTTTCATCGCTGTAACCGGGCACCCCTTTCTTACCCTTTTTATTGCGCTCACACTGGCCGCGCTTTCAATTTTTTACACCGTAAGGAATCTGGATTTCCTCACCAGCCAGAAAGATCTCATCTCTCCGCACAATCGGCTGATACGGCTGTCGGAACAGATGGATCAGTTTGAGGATCTGGACACCTTTGTGGTCGCCATTGAAAACCGGGACAATTCACGCTCCCTGAAATTTCTCCACACCTTGGTCTCCCAACTGGAGAAGGATGACGAAAATTACATTCAGGTCTTTTACCGCGTGGACCCAAAACCTTTCAGGCCCTGGGTGCTTCTGTATCTGGACAAAAAAGATCTCGTAACCCTTCGCGATAACATCCAGGAACACCGCGGCTTTATTGAAAATCTGGTGCAGTCGCCCGGTTTGACCGATTTTTTCAGGGGAGTCAATCATGAGATGGCTTCCGAAATGGTGGGAGAGCTTTTTACCGGGTTTCTCAATGAGACCCCTTCAGAGAGTGATAAAGAACCTCTCGATCTTGGTTTTCTCATTCGTGTCCTGCGGGAATTGAGAGACTGGTTGGACGGAGACGCTTCTTATACTTCTCCGTGGGAATCGTTTTTCACTGAAAAATCCTGGGACCATGACTCCGAGGAGGGTTATTTCTGGACAGAAAATAAACGGTATCTTCTTCTTTTCGTTACGCCCAGAAAGATAGACAAGAGTTTTGTCAATGCGCAGCATTCTCTGCAAGCCCTGAGGAAAGCGATTGCCCGGGTGCAGGCCGGATTTCCCCATATAGAGGTAGGCGTCACCGGGCAAGAGGCCTTGAATGAGGATGAAATGGGCGTGGCGTTTCATGATATGAGCCTGGCCACCGTGCTCTCTCTATTCGGACTCATGGGACTTCTTGTGCTCTTCTGGCGAGGGTTCCGGCGACCGCTGTTGGAAATTATCGAGCTCCTTATCGCTCTATCATTGACCTTCGGCCTGACCACCTTGTTCATCGGTCATCTCAATATTCTATCAGTAACTTTTGCGCCTCTGCTTCTCGGATTGGGCATTGATTACGGCATTCACTGGTTCGCCCGCTATCAAGAAGAGGAACAGCTCCGGGCTGCTACTAAGAGAGAGGCCATTCAGGCTACCATGATCAAGCTCGGTCCGGGGATTCTTCTCGCGGGTTTGACTGCAGCCCTTTCTTTCTTCCCCCTTGTGCTCACCGGTTTCAGGGGCCTGGTGGAATTAGGGATCATCACCTCAATGGGAATGCTCATGACCACGGCGACCACGCTCTGTGTTCTGCCCGCTCTTGCCTTGATATTCGATAAGTCAAGCCACAGAACAGGGACCCTTTTGCCTCCCGCCCGGGTGAAACATCTGTTGAAACTAAACAACAGATGGGCCATTGCCATCTTGATTCCCGCCACCATTGGATTGGGCTTGTCTTTGTGGGGAGCGGGAAAGGTGACCTTTGACCTGAATATGCTCCGGCTTCAATCCAAAGGAGCGGAATCGGTCATCTGGGAAAAAAAACTTCTCGAAGGTTCTGAGCGTTCCAGCATGTATGGAGCGGTCCTGGCCCGCTCTCTTGAAGAAGTTCAAAAAAAGACGACGGCCCTTGAGGTTCTCCCAACGGTTTCGGAAGTGCAAAGCATAATAAATTTACTCCCTCAAGATCAGGAGGACAAGATCGATTTCCTGCGGCAAATGAAACCGCTACTGATAAGAGTCGGTTCACCCCGAAGTCCTGATGGTTCTGTCAATCTGTCAGAATTAGATAAGACCCTTGGCAGGATTCGTTTTAAAATGCTGGATTCCAGTAAGTCCCAGTGGGGTGTCAGCAAGCCCGTGGAAACACAAATGATCCAGGTGCGAGACCTCATTGATCAACTCCGGCACCGCTTTCACTCCATGGAGAGACCTCGTCTTTCTGATGCATTGCACGCCTTTGAACGTGCTCTGATCCAAGACCTGAACGACAAGGTTGACATTCTCCGCACCAATGTGAACGCCGCGCCCATGCAGCTTGAGGATTTACCCAAACCCCTGCTCCAGCGTTTTGTCAGCAAAGACCGTCATTATCTCATCCGGGTTTTTCCGTCTCAGGATATCTGGGATCCGGTGCTTCTCGGCAGGTTCGTGCGTGACCTTCGATCCGTTGACCCTGACGTCATCGGTGATCCCGTTACTCTCTATGTATTTACCAAGGCCTTTCGCGATGCGGCTATTAAAGCGGCTATGTACGCGGTGGTTTTTATCTTCACTCTGATGCTCCTCACCTTCCGTAACCTGATCCATGCCTTCATGGTCATGATGCCGCTCGTAGTAGGAACGGCGTGGACTATGGGATTGATGCGTTTTCTTGGAGTAGACTTTAACCTGGCCAACAGCATCTTCCTGCCCCTCATCGTCGGCGCCGGTGTCGAATATGGCATCATCATCATAGACCGCTGGCGGCAGCACGAAGGCGGCGACACCGGAAACGTGACGCTTCCATTCAGCACCGCCAAGGGGGTCATCCTCGCGGGGCTCACAACCACTGTGGGCTTCGGGAGCCTCGCCATATCAGACCACCAGGGCATCCATAGCCTGGGATTGCTTGCTATGGTGGGGAGTCTGTGCATATTGGCAGCAGCAATTCTTTTCCTCCCGGCCTTTATGCAGCTTATGACAAATTTTTCGGAAAGGGGGCGAATCCATTCAACACCTCATCTTTCCCCGAAACAAAACATTAACCGGTGAAGTGAGTTTCTAACAATAGATCAGCTCCCACGTGAGGAGATATCATGAAAGAGAAAATTATCGCGATGGCCATGCTCTCAGCCCTCTCCTTTTTCTATTTATATGCCCCCTGTCAGGCAGAGGAGCCTACAGAGGGAATACGCCGAATGCTTGAAGATATGATGTCTATCCAGGGCGATCCTGAACTCCAGGGTCATGAATTCAGGGAGGTAAGGAGGATTGCCATTAAAAAGGTCATCGCCAAAAATTTTGATTTCGATGCAATGGCTGAGCAGTCTCTGGGCCGGTATTGGCAGGAGCTCAATGGCGCTCAACGGACAGAATTCAAAGGCATTTTCCAGGACCTTTTTCAGGACTCCTATACGAGGCTTGTCTTGGACTTTCTCAGGCAAGAAACAATTCTCTACACTGAAGAAGATATCAATCAGGGCCGGGCTGTGGTAAAGACCACCATCCTCCGGACACATGAGGAAATTCCAGTGGATTACTTCCTGTCACTGGTGAATGAGGAGTGGCTTGTTCACGACGTGAAGATCGACGGTGTGAGCATTGTCCAAAACTACCGGAAATCCTTCGGCAGAGTGATCAAGCGGGAATCGTATCAAATCCTCCTGCAAAAGATGCGCTTGCAGCTTCAGGCCATTGAAAAAAGCTCATAGAATATTTTTCCTAACGTAAGGAAATCAATGGTACTTTCTAAAACACGAATGAAGCTTTACTGGAGACTGTGGAAAAATCTAAGAGTAAACGCCGGGTACTACTTTTATCTGCTGGGGCGGAGACAATCGACCCGGATCAGGAAAATCTTGAAACACGGCCGTATGCCTACACCCCGTTCCTATTTTCCCACCAAGCTCAACCTTCGCATTCTCTATGATTGCAACCTCAGGTGCAAAATGTGCGGCCAATGGGGAGAAACCGGGGCCTATTTTGCGTACGATACGTCAAAAAGAAATACCCTGCTTGAGATTGAAGTCATAGAACGTATCCTGAATGAATTAACACCCAGGGGATTGAAACTGATAGATATGGAAGGTGGAGAGACCTTACTGTATCCGCAATTTGAAACGCTACTGGACAGGATGCGCAAACAAAACCTTTATGTTAAATTTGTTACTAACGGGACGTTGCTCGATCATTGTGCCGGTGCTGTTGTTAAATCAGGCGTTACATCAATAACGGTTTCAATAGACGGCGACAAAGATACCCATAACCAGATCAGAGGTAGCAACTGGGCCTATGACAAAACTATGAAAGGGCTGTATGCTCTTCGGGAGATGAAAAAAAGGCTGGGAAGAAACACTCCCCTGGTACAGATTGCCTTCACGATGAACAGGCACAACGGTGCCATGGCCCTGAGAAATCTCTGCCGGGATTTACGAGGAAAAGAACTGGCAGACGTTTTGGAAATCAAACTATCCCCGATTTTTATTCCTGAGCAAGCTGAGCAGGCGTACATTAACCTGGTAAAGAAATACTTTGATGTCGATAAAGGGGTCTTGTCACCGGGAGGATTCAGGGACGATTATTCAGATTTCGTCGAGGAGGGTTACAGAATCGTTAAAGTTGTCTCTGCGCTTAAAAAGGAAGCTTTCGACTTTTTACTGGAACCCCTCCCTCATATTCCCTTACATCAGATTCCTCGCTTATATGCCGATTATTCCTGGGATCTTGGTCGCGGTCCCTGCCCGGTGCCCTTTGATGAGCCCACCATAGACGCAGATGGCAATGTTTACCCGTGCAACCTTTTCACAGATGCCCCTCTTTCCATGGGGAATGTGTATGAAACCCCTTTTCTTGAGATCTGGCACGGTTCCAATTTTATGAAATTTCGCGGAATGCTCATGGACCAGGGCGGACTGCTTCCTATCTGCAATCGGTGCTGCCAATTAACTGAATATTGAGATAGTCTATCGCCGCAGGGATTACGGTTTGCAAATCGAAGAACGCATTATATGCCTTATATGCCGCACGAGGTGTTCTCTTGTAATCTGAGGGGAGGATGGCGACCTGCCCCCAGCTACGGCCATTTTCCAGTGTTCCGCAGCCTGTGGCGAGAATGGAGCGGAAGTTACTGGCCGATCGTCACGCGTTTGCTTTTTCACGGATACTTATAATCCATAAAGCAGCGGCAAACAGATAAGACCCTGCCGCTGCACCGATTAGGAACCAACTGAGTCTGTTAAAAATTGCCAGGACGACAACAAGATAGGCAAAGTCGCGGCTGGCCAGGAGCGTCATCAGCCGAATAGTAATGGGTGATCGTCTGAGCTCATCGGGGCTTCGCCTTAAAATACAGTGATACACCGCAACAATACTCAGTCCAAAACCGCCCATGAGAAACCATAAAGCACGCAGGTACCCTCCATCACCTGTGTCATGGTAAAGGCCAAAAGCTATCCCCGCGAAAATGGCACCATGCACTATATTGTCTGTAATTATATCCAGATAATGGCCGAAGCGGGTCTCTTGTACCGTCAAACGGGCCACCTCACCGTCAACACCATCCACAATGACGCAAAAGAGAAACAACAAAGAGCCGATGAGGTGGGACCAGTAGCCCGGCCATGAAAGAAGGTATGCCCCGATAAGCCCTATTGTCATGCCGCCGAGAGTGATTTGATTCGGTGTCGCCCTGGTTCGGGCAAGCCTCTCGCTGATAGCGCGTGAGATTCGCCGATCAAAATGGCGGGCTAAAAAGCCATCACCCGCTGCGGTCTGGAAGGAAAGGGCCGCAATCAGCTTGGCCTCTGCAGACCTTGTCTGCTCCTCTCCCTTGTCGGCAGCATAAGGAAGTCCCGCAACACCCCGGACGAGCTGCGCTTTGTCTGGAATTGTAAAATATGATGAATCAAGCGACCATAGGCCGCGGAAGACCGAGACAAGATCGGCGGGGCTGCACACGTAAAGTCTTTCAGCGCCGTTCTCCCCCACGGCTTCCATATAATAAAGGCCCGAGTTATTCCCGGCCTCAATCAATCGAGCAAGGGAATGCCGGTCAATGACAAGATTGGCTTTTAACACGAGAACCCTCTCTTCATCAAGAAGAGCGAGCCCCTCCGCAACTCGATCCAGCGAGGATGGATCGTCCAACTGATGGAATGCTTGCGGTGGGAGAAGATCGGAAAGAATCGCGGTAAGGGGATTGACGTGCCCGACTATATGTACAGCTCGAAGCCCCATCTGGAGGATGAGAAGAGCGAGCCTGCGAACTGCGGGAATACCGAATACCGGTTGAAGCCCTCTATCATCGGGAGCAAGTATTATTGCCGTTTTTTCCATATCTTTTTATCCCGGGTTACAGCCTTGACTCAAAATTCTCATGTTTATATCTCCCTTTACCAAAGAGGAACTCCTATTACTTGTGATCACGGTTTTCTTTCCCTCGGTACCCGATCAATACATTGCATAGTGCGGTACTGTCCGGGACAGTTTTCCTTGCCGCGCGCACAAGTATGGAACGCTATATCAAAAGGCATCGATTTTTCGAAGACCAGAATTCTCAAAAGTTAAAATTACATCAGGTTTTCCGGCAGACTCCTCACATGGTGAAATGAGCATCACGCGGTATGATGCGCCTTTTTACCCCGCTCCAGGATTTCCCTCACACGAGCGGCGGCCAGTGGTGGGCTGGTCAAGACAGGAACAGAAATCTTCAGGTCATCCCTTGCAGCTACCCCGGCGATGGATGCCTGGGCGAGAACAATAGCATCACAGCCGCGGGCAAGGGCGCGAACTTTCTTCATCACCAGTTGGTCATGTCGCTCCCGATCATTGTCAATTAATGCTTGAAAAGCGCCCTCGACCACAACAGACCGCTCATTAAGGATCACACCCCTCTCCCGGGCGATCTGTTCGAGTTGTTCGCGCGCAGGATTTATGGCGCTGGACATCGTGGCCACAATGCCGATTTTTCCCCCGAAAGAAACGGCCCTTTCCATCATGGGTGTATCGATCTTGACCACCGGAAACCGCAGCATGGGCCTCAGAAGGTCAGCACACTTTGTTAATGAAGAACAGGTCATCAGCGCCACACAGGCGCCCCCTTCCTCGGCCGAAATAAACAATCTGAAGAACCTGCGCAAAACCTCGGAAGAGGTGGAGCCTTTGTCATGGGCAATTTTTAAAAGCGCCTCGTCCATATAATGAACGATCTCATGGGCAGGCAACGCCTCATGCAGGGCTGTATGGGTTGGCTCGATGGCCGCTCGGGTGGCATGAATCAGCGCTACATTTTTGCTCATGGATTTTTCTCCTTATACACTATTGCCCATCCAGGAAGGTTGTCTCTGCGGAAACGCTCGAGAGGAGCTTGAGTACGGCATTTCCAACCAACAAGGCTTAGCTCCTGCGACGCTTAGTATCCGGTTCCACCCGGGAGACGCAATGGCTTAAGGGCGACTCCGCGGACTGATCAAAACCGTCAATTCCCAAACTTAATCCCCTGGGCAAGAGGGAGTTCCCTGGACCAGTTGATGGTAACGGTCTGGCGCCTCATATAGGCCTTCCACGAGTCTGAACCGGCTTCCCGGCCGCCCCCGGTGTCTTTCTCTCCCCCAAAGGCTCCCCCGATCTCCGCCCCGCTGGTGCCGATATTGACATTGGCGATGCCGCAATCGCTTCCCGCCGGCCCCAGGAACGTCTCCGCAGTCCGAAGACTATCTGTAAATATTGCGGAACTGAGCCCTTGCGGCACATCATTATGAACTTCCAGAGCTTCCGGTAGGTCCTCAACCTCGATTACGTAGAGGATCGGGGCAAAGACCTCCTCCTGAAGAATGGGCATTTCTTTGCGGGCCTTCACCAGCGCGGGTTGAACATAACAGCCTCTTTTCAGTGCCGGATCCTCCACCAACTTTCCCCCGTACAGTATTTTCCCCCCTTCCCGACGTATCCTTTCCAGGGCCCTCATCATGTCCTCAACCGCCCGGCGGCTGACCATGGGCCCCATCAGGATACCGGGCTCTAGAGGATTGCCGATAGGGACATCACCATAAGCTTGAACCAGACGTTCTGTCATATCACGGGTAATGCGTTTGTGCAGGATCAGCCGGCGGATGGTTGTACAGCGTTGTCCCGCTGTGCCCACGGCGCCGAATAAAACGGCCCGAACGGCCAGATCAAGGTCGGCATCGTCCATGATGATAACGGCGTTGTTTCCTCCCAACTCCAGGATGGTTCGTCCCAGCCGTTTACTCACGACCTCGGCCACGCGCTTCCCCATGGGACAGGATCCCGTGGCACTGATCAGCGGTACGCGCCGATCGGCTATGAACCTTTCACCTATCGTATCACCGCTGCCGATCACCAGGTTCATAACACCGGTGTATCCATTCCTGGAGAGCACACCGTTGACAATGTTCTGCACAGCGATGGCACACAGGGGCACCTGGCTGGAGGGTTTCCACACAATGGTGTCGCCGCACACGGCTGCCAGCAACGCATTCCATGACCAGACCGCCACTGGAAAATTGAATGCGGTGATGACGCCCACGGGCCCGAGGGGATGCCATTGCTCATAAAGGCGGTGCAATGGCCGTTCGCTGGCCATGGTCAGTCCGTACAACTGCCGGGAGAGACCCACAACAAAATCCGAAATATCGATCATCTCCTGTACTTCGCCCTCGCCCTCGGGCAGAATTTTTCCCATCTCCAGAGTAACCAAACGACCCAGAGCGCTTTTCTTCTCCCGAAGGGCCAGGCCGATCTGCCGGACTATCTCCCCGCGCGTCGGTGCGGGCACCATTCGCCATTGCCTGAACGCATGCTGAGCGGATTCCAGCACGTGATCGAGATCTCTCTCCGACGCTATGAGCACCCGGGCAATGGGCTCTCCATTGATAGGCGAAAAGGAAACCAGTTCACCGCCCGATGGTTTTTCAATCCATTGCCCTGCAAACACACCGGAGTTGACTTCTCGTATGCCGAGCTCGTCTAACGTCTCTTTAATGTTCATGTGTATCATGTCTTTATCCTCACGGCACCAAGATCGCATTCCATCACCATTCTTAATAAGAAGCGTTAAGAATGAAATGTCGATCTTAACGGAGGTCAGCAATGAAAAGGGAGAGGGTGTTTTTGATATGAAGGCGGTTCAAGATTTACGGACGTTCTTTTCGATTTCCGTTCGTTACTTCGGCACTGACCGCGCCATCGCGCCGCAGGGAAAGGTTTACAAGCTCGCTCATGCGATCGACAAAGTGAAACGTCATATCCTTCTTTACGGTCTCCGGAATATCCTCTAGATCCTTTTCATTTCGTCTGGGAAGGATAACCTGTCGAAGCCCTGCCCGATGGGCCGCCAGTACCTTTTCTTTGATCCCGCCTACCGGCAACACGAGGCCTCGCAGGGTAATCTCACCGGTCATAGCGATATCGCTGCGGACAGGACGATCGGTGAGAAGCGAAACCAGTGCTGTGAAGATTGTGACCCCCGCCGAAGGGCCGTCTTTGGGAATAGCGCCCGCCGGAACATGGATGTGAATGTCGTTTTTGCTGAATATGTCCTCGGGAATGTCCAATTCCTGCGACCGGGAACGGATATAACTCAGAGCGGCCTGTGCCGACTCTTTCATGATTTCTCCCAGGGAACCCGTGAGGGTGAGATTCTGCTTGCCCGGCATCCGGGTTGCTTCCACAAATAAAATGTCTCCACCCGCAGGAGTCCAGGCAAGGCCGGTGGCAACTCCAGGCTCAGCAGTGCGTTCCGCTGCCTCGAATATGAACTTTATTGCTCCCAAATACTCATGGAGGTCCTCGGAGCGGATAGTGATGGACTCATAATGACCTTCCACCACCTTTCGGGCAACGCCCCTGCAAATCGTGGCAATCTCTCGCTCCAGGTTTCGAAGGCCGGCCTCCCGGGTGTAGCCGCGTATTATTGCCTTAACAGCCTCATCCTCGATTCTAAGCTGATCTTCCCGTATCCCGTGCTCTCGAATCTGGCGAGGAATCAAATACTTACGGGCGATTCCCAGTTTCTCTTCTTCGGTGTATCCCGGTAAATTCAGCACCTCCATCCGGTCCAGTAGCGCCGGGGGGATGGTGTCCAGGATGTTTGCGGTGGCAATGAACATCACTCGGGAGAGATCGAACTCCACATCCAGGTAGTGATCGGAAAAAGAAAAATTTTGCTCGGGATCCAGAACTTCCAGGAGCGCGGAGGACGGATCGCCGCGAAAGTCCATCCCCAGTTTATCAATCTCGTCCAGCATAAAGACGGGGTTGTTGAACCCGACCCGGCGGATACCCTGGATAATCCTCCCCGGAAGCGCACCCACATATGTGCGTCGATGACCGCGAATCTCCGCCTCGTCCCGCACGCCACCAAGGGATATACGCATAAATTTCCGTCCCAGTGCCCTTGCGATCGATTGGCCGAGAGAGGTTTTCCCTGTACCGGGGGGACCCACAAAACATAAAATGGGACCTTTCATATCTTTTTTGAGCTGCCGTACGGCCAGGTATTCTATAACGCGCTTTTTGAGTTTTTCCAGATTGTAATGATCCTCGTCCAGCACTTCTTTTGCGGCTGAAATGTCCAGATTGTCTTCCGTGGAAAGGTTCCATGGCAACTCGATAAGCCATTCCAGGTACGTCCGGGCCACTGTGTATTCAGCCGCGGCCGGAGGCATACTGGCAAGCCGGTCCAACTCCCTGAGGGCTTCTTTCATGGCGCCTTCCGGGAGGCCCGCCTTTTCAAGGCGCTCGCGAAGTTCCTCAATTTCAACCGTTCGCTCGTCCTTTTCGCCCAGTTCCTTTTGGATGGCCTTGAGCTGCTCTCTTAAAAAGTACTCCCTCTGGCTTTTGTCTATTCCCTCTTTTACCTGGGACTGGATCTTATTGCCGAGCTCAAGCACCTCCAGTTGTTGATTGAGCTTAACCAAAACTTTTTTTAGTCTATCCAAAACCGAGAGCGTCTCCAATATTTCTTGCTTGTCGGTCAAAGGGATATTAAGATTGGCGGACAGTAGATCGGCCAGACTGCCCGGCTCCTCCACGCTGGTAAGCATGGCGCCCAGTTCTGAGGGCAGATGAGGTGAAAGCTCCATGATCCGCTGGAACATATTGCGAATATTCACCATCAGCGCCGCTATTTCCTCATGCTCTCCCTCCTCTATCCGGTCTTCCAAAATTTCCACAGCCGCACGAAAATATGGTGTTTCGGTGGAAAACCGCTGTATCTGAACCCGCTCAAGCCCCTGTACCAACAGGCGAATACCGCCATCGAACATCTTCACCATCTTGTGGATAATGCTGGCCGTCCCAATGGAGTAAAGATTTTCCGGCTTTACTTCTTCAACTTCCGGCTGCCGAAGAAGCACCGTTCCCAGGATTCTATCCCCAACAATCAGATCTTCAATCATCTTGACCAAGTTTTCCTGCTTG
Organism: Deltaproteobacteria bacterium; assembly: GCA_019310535.1. Taxonomy (GTDB): domain Bacteria; phylum Desulfobacterota; class JAFDED01; order JAFDED01; family JAFDED01; genus JAFDED01. Next base: position 23,875 of record JAFDED010000004.1, on the reverse strand, counting down.
ACCAGCAGGGGAAGAATCATCCGTGGGAAAATCACCATATCCCCCGTGGGAAGAATTGGAATCTCACTGGGGACAGATGACGATGGCTCCTCCGGCGCATTCTGAGCCGGCTCGGTTTCTCCATTCTTTTTTTCGGTCTCCGCGCTCACCATGAAACTCCCATAACAAACGCTACATATCCATTTCAACTAAGTCATTGGAAAAATATCCATCATCACATACACGACTTCTTCCTGAAAATAAAACCATTTCACTTTTCCACATAGATTTTCACTGAAACCGGCCCTTGCTTGGGCATTCGGATGGTCAGGAAGCCATCCTGAAAACTCGCCTCAACCTCGTCACCCTTAATAGGGACCGAAACTCTAAAAACCCGCTTAAACACCCCAAAAGGTATCTCCATCTGGTGCTGGCGAATTTTGTGCGGAATGGTAGAGGCAATTCTTTTTCCGACGATGCAGACCGCGTCGCAGTCAAGTATAACTGAGATATCTTCCCGCCTTACACCGGCCAGCTCCACGAGGATGATAATATCTTCATCAGTTTCATAAATATCCACGGCGGGCGTCCAATAACGATATTCAAGCAATTTCGTGGAGTATGCATCGCCGAAAAACTCTTTTATCATTTCCTCTGTTCTTTTTTGAACGACATCTATTTTTATTAGCAGGTTATTGTTAAAATACTCCATTCTTTACCTCTTTTCAACGTTCCCCGGAAACCAATGCTTTTTCCAGGTACACGCCGGAACAACCGGTAATCTCCCCCGCGGATCAATTATTTGCACATTAACCGGGACACTCATTTAAGGTAAGGCATTTTTCACATTATCGAGGGTTTCTCTTTTTGTCAAGAGAAGTCTTGGAATTAATATCTTGGAATTAAACCCGCACTTTACCGAGTAAAGCGGTATAATCATGAGGTGCTAAAAAGAGTGGCATATCAACGAGGTTATCCACCGCACAATATTTTTTTAGCTACCATCGCAGCAACGCGGCTTATGTAAATCCTGATCTCCGGTGCAGGCGTCCTGTGGCTTTCCCGAACAAATTCCATTTTCCGAGGCCGGACAGCAGCACACGCCTCGGCGGCCCATAAAAATCTTCACAATATGCCGTCCAGCCAGCGCCACTGCGATTAAAAATATGATCGTAATGATTAAAGTTTCCATCTGTCTCTCTCTTACGTGTCTTTAGCTGAACCCCAATCCCTGGCCTGCGCGATAGATAACGAAGGCAACGGCCCAAGCTAACAAAAGACTAACACCCACAGAAAAGTGTGCCCACCTCCAAGATCCTGTTTCTCGGCGAATGGCAGCCACTGTTGCCAGACACGGGGTATAAATCAACACAAAAGCCATTAAGGCATACGCCGTCAGCGGTGTCATGGAACTCCGGATGGCCTGACGCAGTGATTCCGACTCCTCATTCGCATCTTTAACGTGATAGAGTACTCCCATGGTGCTGATAATCACTTCTTTAGCAACAAAACCGGTTAATAACGCAACGGAATGTCTCCAGTCGAACCCAAGCGGAGTTACCAGAGGCTCCAATGTATAACCGATTTTTTCAAGATAGGATAAAGGCTGGATTACCTCGGACCCCGGTGAAGATACCTCCCCCCTGGAAACAGCTCCCCGGACATCATGCTCCGCCGGGTTCTGCCTGGGAAAGGTGCTGAGAAACCACACTATGACAGCTCCTACCAGAATGACGGTTCCCATTTTTTTCAAAAAAAGCGAACCACGTTCCCACATGTGGATTACCAGCCCTTTGAGTGTAGGCATTCGGTAAGGAGGGAGCTCCAGGACAAAAGGCTCTGCCTGGCCCGGAAAAAGAACACGTTTAAAAATCTGCCCCAGGAGCAAAACCAACACGATCCCCAGAATATAAATGCTAAAAATGACATTGCCGGCATGTCGGTGAAAAAAAGCGCCTGCCAGTAAAATATAGACCGGAAGTCGAGCGGAGCAAGAGATCAGCGGCAAAAGCAGGATGGTCAGGAAGCGGTCCCTGCGACTCTCCAGTGTTCGGGTCGCCATGATGGCCGGTACGGTGCAACCAAACCCCATGATCATGGGGATGAAGCTTTTTCCGTGGAGACCCATGGAGTGCATGATTTTGTCCATGATAAATGCAGCCCGGGCCATGTACCCTGTATCTTCAAAAATTGCAATGCAGAAGAATAGTATGAATATGTTGGGCAAAAAAACCAGCACACTGCCCACGCCTGATAATATCCCCTCCACCAGCAAGTCTCGAAACAAGCCTGAAGGGATAACCCACCGGACCCAACTCTGCAACGCCACTACCCCCTGGTCAATCCACTCCATGGGATAATTGCCCAGGTCAAATGTAAACTTGAACATGAGCCATATGAAAAAAAAGAAAAGAGGAAATCCAAGAAGTCGATTGGTGAGAATCTTATCAATCTGATCGGAGAGGTATCGACGATCCCAGGGGGGACTTTTCATTGTTTCGCGCAGGGCGCCGCTGATGAACCCATAGCGTCTCTCAGTGATGACAGACTCGGGATCATCTTTAAAAATGGACTTCAAATGCTCGCAGCTCTGATTTACCTGCTTTACCAGTTTTTCGTCAAGGCATTGCTTCTGCTGAAGCGTTTTGCGAACCTCCGGATCATTTTCCAAAAGCTTTACTGACAACCAGCGCGGCGAGTATGAGCGGTCGATTTTTGCATCACAGTTGAGAAGATTCTGAATTTTTACAATCTCCTCCTCAATCTCCCTGCCATAATGCACATAGATATTACGCGAATTGGTATCGCTGTCTTCATACACCTGTACTACTTTGTCAAGGACCTCTTTTGTGCCCTCGTTACGGGTTCCCACGGTGAAGACTACCGGCACACCCAGCAATCTACCCAGCGTCTCTGCATCGATGCGAAATCCGCGATTTTTGGCCACATCAGCCATATTGAGCACAAAAATCAGCTTGACATCCAGCTCGATGAGCTGCGTGGCCAGGTAAAGATTTCGTTCCAAATTCGATGCGTCAATGACATCCACGACTACGTCCGGACGCTCTTCAACGATATAATTACGGGCTATAATCTCTTCGATGGAGTAAGCAGTAAGGCTGTAAGTTCCAGGGAGGTCCACCACCCTGATGGAATAGTCGCCGTGCCGACACAGACCTTTCTTCATCTCTACGGTAACACCGCCCCAGTTCCCGACTTTCTGGCGTGCACCCGTCAGATTATTGAATATGGTGGTTTTCCCCGAATTGGGATTGCCTGTAAGGGCAATGGTTATAGTTTTAGGCATCGTGCAAATCCTTTATCTATTCCTCTTATAAGAACGGTTTTTTACCTGGCTTCAGGCTGGGAGGGCATATCCGGAAAAAATCCCGCTTGGCACTGAAAAATCCTCACGAACCTTTTTCCTCAATAGAATTATCCACTTTGATCAGCAACAGATTGATCAACGATATTACGGTCAAATTGCCGCCGATAATGGATGAAAAATGTTGTTGGGGCGCCCCGGACGACCTGTCGTCCGGGGCGCGAAGCGACAAGAGGTTTTGCCCGGTGCACCCCGCGCCCGGGAACCATTAAACGAGCCATGTACTGCCTCTTGCTGCTGCGCAGCCCGGACAATAAATTGTCCGGGCCACCCCTCATGAAACCTGAATGCCATTAAGGTTTGGCCGGTATTGAATCGCAGCTTTCGGTCCAATGGTTAAGCAATAAGAATTTAATAAAAATCAACCAATTTCCTCAATTATGACATTCGCAGCCTCACCTCGGCGCAAGCTGACATGATATCCCTTGAGAATATACTCAATGGGATCTTTCAAAGGGGCGTATTTTTCGACGTAAACCTCTGAGCCCGGAGTAAATCCCATTTCCATTAATCTGTGGCGAAAATAGCCCCTGCCAGCGATACGCTTGATAACACCCCTTTGTCCCTCTCGGAGCTGACTCAAATTTTTTTCCACTGCCTTCTTGGTCTCAACTCTTTTTGGAGATGGGCGCTCAGTTTCGCCCGAGGTTTCCATATCTGCTGAATCTTCCTGGAAATCCCCGTCCCCGACCGGGCAAACCATGATTTTTTGTGCCATTTCATGCCCCAATCCGAGCCTGGATCCCCTGACGGCAACGAGCACAGGACCAAACCCTGGATTGCCAATCACTTCGAGACGCGTTCCCACGGTAAGACCCAAACTGTTCAATCGGTTCGCCATGCCTCGGCCGCACTGAAGCTGCTCGATCACCAGCCGCTCTCCCGGTGAGGCCTGGACCAGCGGTAAAATGTCCTTGCGATCCTCATAGCACGCAGAACACAGACCATACATTTCCATCAGATGGTGTAAAGGATAGAACCCCGACCGCCGGGCTATCCGATACTGAATTTTCTCCATTTCATGATTTGTGAACTCGATTATTTTTCCGCACTTTATACAGACGAAATGATCGTGATGACTCCCGGGGTAGAGATGCTCATAAAGCACGTCCTTTCCCTCGAACCGCCTTTTTCCGGATATGCCATACCGGCAGAAACTTTCCATTGTATCCCGGATGAGCTCTTCTGAAATTTTCGAGCCTTGCGATTCCAGCCGATGGGCAATATCCTGAACGGTGCAGTGATCATCGATCTCAAGAAAAACCTTCAGGATTTTCCATTTTTCATTGCTGTGTTTTCTTCCTTCGCGGGAGAGCATCGCCTCGAAATGCTCTTCAATCCCGCGGTAAATATCTTCTTTATGCATGGGTAACAGCCTCTTTGCAGTCAAAAGCCGATATGAAGATCAAGGAGAGGAATCGAAAACAGGGGAGTGTCGATTCTTTTTGATCGCCCTGGAACATTGTAAACAATAGCCATGGAATTCTAATCTATGACCTGTCACTATAAAGCGGTACTTCTTCCCCACCTGACCCTCGATTTCGTTCAGCGAATTCAAGGTAAATTCAACCATTTTATCGCATTCCAGGCAGCGCAGATGACAATGGTGGGCATGCCCATATATATACTCATAGTGATACCGTCCATCATGGTGGCCGACGGCTCTAATCAGGCCGCATTGTACAAGTAAGGGTATAGTCCGGTAGACCGAAGCCTTGGATATTCGCCCGTAACGCCTTCGTAACTTTAAATAGAGCTCCTCGGCGTCAAAGTGGGCGGATTGGGAGACGGCGGCTTCCAGAATGCGGCCCCTTTCAGGCGTAAAGCGAAGGCCATTTTCCCGAAGATAACGACGGAACACCTCTTTTTTTGCTCTCATAGCGCTTCCTGATTTTGAGAATCAATTACATTTATATCATGCTGCATAGAAATGTGTCAAGAAAAATTACCATGGCATAATTCAAAACGTAACACCATTTTTCCTGGATCATGTCGCTGGGGTGATCAGAGGATCCCCTTTAACGAAAGGCATAATGGAAGAAAAGAGACGATCTTCCACGTCCACAAAGAAGTGGTCTGCACCAGTTATCACCGTATAATGGACGTGGGAAGCAGGGGGATCGATCAATCTGCGAAGGGCCTTCAGAGGGCAATAAAGATCTTCATCACCGACAATTACTAGTATTCGCTTCATACATTTCTTTAAAAAGTCAAAATCCATCATAGTTATCGGCGGGGCGATGCCCACCAGACCTGAGGCACTGGAAAGCACTGATCCGACCAGCAATGCCGGTTTAGCTTCAAATGAGTATCCACCGAGAATCAGCGGCCCATAGGGAAACAGGGTTTCTAAAAGGGATACCGCGGCCTTCACGTCCTCAATCTCATCCACACCACCGCCAAAGCTTCCTTCACTGGCTCCCACTCCCCTGAAATTGAACCGAAGAGTTGCCAGCCCGCAGCTTAACATTGCCCTGGTGGCAGCTTCCACAACGTTGTTTTGCATCGAACCCCCCTGTTTTGGATGAGGATGGCAAATTACCGCCCGTCCATATGTGCCGGAACAGTAAAGACCTTCCAGCCTCAGATCTCCGCATGAAAAGAACACCCGTTCTTCGCGCATTGTGCCCCCTGTTAGTACTTCATAATAAAGAAGCATTGAAAGAAATGATTGAATATTAGCGTCATGAATATTATAATATATGTATATTGTTATTAATTTTCAGTAATAATTTTTTACTTACGGATGCACGCTTCACGCTTAGAGAACGCTGTCACCGGGCCCATATCAGAAAATGTTTCCAGCCAAAAAACGCTTCTACGCGGGATTAACGGGTGATGGCGACACCATTCGAGGAACCCCGGGTAACGCTTCATTTTACTCAGCAACGGAAGGGTTCGACCCTATTGAAACAACCTTCTTAAACACTCTCTACAATGAACGTGACCGCACATCGTCGTATCCGATCTTCCCGGCATTCTTGGAGCCGGCGCATTGCGCGCTTTGTCATTATACCATTATCCGTTAGTTTCATGGTTGCCGCTATGGGAGTTGCGGTCTCCCATGTAATATATGCCTTTTTCTCCCGCGATCTTCCCTCCATCCACACATTGAAGAATTACCTTCCCCCGACAGCAACAAGAGTATATTCGGATGATGGAATCATCATCGGTGAATATTTCAACGAAAAGCGGTACGTGGTCCCCATACAGCAAATTCCTGGATTCGTCATCGACGCTTTTGTCGCAGCCGAGGATAACCGGTTTTTCGAACATCAGGGTGTAGATTACCTGGGAATACTTCGGGCCTTCATGATAAACCTGGAGGCCGGGGAAATTGTTCAAGGAGGAAGCACCATCACTCAGCAGGTTACCAAGTCGCTGCTGCTCAGTCCTGAAAGAAGCCTGAAAAGGAAAATCCGTGAGGCAATTCTCTCCCTCTATCTTGAAAAACACTTAAGAAAAGAAGAGATATTGTTTCTTTACCTGAACCAGATTTACCTTGGCTATGGCGCTTATGGCGTTGAAGCGGCGGCACAGAACTACTTCAACAAACACGTGGACGAGCTTAACCTGGCAGAGGCCGCGATACTGGCCGGTCTTCCCAGTGCTCCAAGCCGATATTCCCCTGCTATTAACCCTCATAAGGCACGCAACCGGCAACGTTACGTTCTGGGGCAAATGAAATCGGCCGGGTACATCACAGAAAAAGAGTTTCAACGAGCGTTGGAGGCTCCTATTCATATCCGGCCCAGACGTGTAACAGCATGGGAAAAAGCTCCCTATTTCTCTGAATTTACCCGCCGGTACGTTGAAAAGAAATATGGGAGAGACCTGCTGTATAACGGCGGCCTGTCAGTTTACACCACTGTCAATCTGCAAATGCAAGAATATGCCCAACGAGCCATTCAACAGGGGCTCCGTGAACTGGATAAACGACAGGGATTCCGGGGTCCGCTGAAAACACTTAAACCGGAAGAGATCGAGGCATTTTATCAGGAAATTCATTCCCAAGAAGTGGGAAATGACGGTTTGAATCCTGAGAAACTCTACACGGCCGTCGTAACCAGGATCAACAATTCCGGCCAGAACAAAACAGTGACCGTCAGGGTTGGGTCAATAAGAGGAACGATACTGCTGAAAGATATGCAGTGGGCCCGACGACCCACAAACGGTATCATTCACTCCAATGCCCGCATCTCCGACCCGGCGGATGCCCTTCGCGTCGGAGACGTGATCAACGTTCGTCCGAAAACCCTGCCGGAGAAAAAAAATACAGGATTGGACGGTGTGCCACTTTTTCTCCTCGAACAGGAACCCCTTGTCCAATCGGCGCTGCTCTGTATCGAAAACAAAACAGGTTACGTAAAGGCAATGGTGGGCGGGCGGGACTTCTCCCAGAGCCAGTTCAACAGGTGTATTCAATCGCGTCGACAGCCGGGCTCAGCCTTCAAACCCATTATTTATGCGGCCGCCATCGATAAGAACTACACACCGTCCAGTATTGTTCTGGACACCCCCATCGTGTATTACGAGAAAGGAATGGAAAAGGTCTGGAAACCCAAGAACTATGAAAAAACATGGAAAGGTCCCACGACCCTTCGGACAGCGCTTATTAAATCCCTCAACATTGTAACGGTCAAGATTCTCATGGATATAGGGGTTCAGTATGCACTCAAATACGCGCAAAAAATGGGTATTATATCTCCCCTTTATCCAAATCTTTCCATGGCTCTGGGTGCCTCCGGGGTATCACTCCTGGAGTTGACTTCAGCTTACAGTGTTTTCCCGAACCTAGGTCTTTACATAAAGCCAACTTTTATCATGAAAATAGTAGATCGTCATGGCCAGGTACTGGAGGAAAATCTCCCACCCGATCTGGAAACATTTCCTCCAGGTTACACGCAGCCAGAAATAGATGAACTTATCCAGGAAGAAAAAAAACCGTTTGACAGTAAAGAAGATTTACGAGAGCTGGCCAGGATTGATGAAACTTCCACGGCTCGCCATAATCAATCACTCAAGGGGACGCAGGAAGATCTGGAATACTTTTTCTTCAACGGAAAATCATGGAGGAAGCCACCGCAGGTCATCAGCCCGATGACAGCATATATCATCACCCATCTGCTGAAAGGTGTCGTCCAATATGGGACAGGCCGGCGTGTGCGGGCGCTTGGAAAGCCTGTCGCCGGTAAGACGGGCACTACAAATAATCTTTTCGACGCCTGGTTTATCGGGTTTGTGCCTTCTTTAACCACCGGCGTCTGGGTCGGGTTTGACGAAGAAAAACCTCTTGGTCGCCGCGAGACCGGCTCTCGTGCAGCAAGTCCCATCTGGCTGAATTTTATGAAGAACATCACAAAAAACAGGCCCCCGGAAGATTTTCACGTGCCTCCAAACATCGTATTCGCTAGAATCGATCCCAACACCGGCCTGCTGGCTGATGAATCAACTCAAAAAAGCATTTATGTGGCATTCAAGGAAGGAATGATACCATCAAAAGTGGTACCGCTCGACCAGATCAAGTCAGATCCGCGACGGTTTTTCGACAACACCACCTCCAGTGATAAAAAGCTTTTCCTGGATTAATTTTCCTCACCCCTTAATCACACCCAACGGACGCATCACCGCAACTTTTGTGGAGATACCCGCCCGGTGCACAACTTCGGCCACATCAACAACATCTTTGTATGCCTCTGGCGCCTCCTCGGCCAGAGTGCCTCGCGCAGCAGCTTGTACATAAATTCCTTGCCTTTCCAGTTCCTGGGCAATGGACCGCCCCTTGCACGCCTTTATCGCCTGGTGCCGGCTCAGCAGTCTTCCGGCCCCGTGGCATGTGCTGCCGAACGTTTCCTCCATTGCTTTCTGCTGTCCCAATAACACAAATGAATGACGTCCCATATCGCCGGGAACCAGAACCGGTTGTCCTACCGCCCTGTAGTCATCCGGCACGTCCGGGTGTCCTTTGGGGAACGCGCGTGTGGCACCTTTCCGATGGACACAAACCATCCGCTGCTCGCCATTAATGGTATAAATTTCTCGCTTGGCCACATTATGGCATACATCGTAGACCAGTTCCATTCCCAGAGCTGATGGAGATATGTTCAGGGTTCGCATAAAAGTCTCCCGCGTCCAGTGCATAAGCATTTGTCGGTTGGCCCATGCATAGTTGGCCGCACAGGCCATGGCGGAGTAGTATGACTCTCCCTGGGTCGAATGCACAGGGGCGCAGACGAGCTGCCGATCCGGGAGATCAAAACCCAGTTGGCCCGACATCCTGTTCATTTCTTTAATATAATCATCGCAAACCTGATGGCCCAGGCCGCGGGATCCTGAGTGAATCAATAACACAAACATACCGCTATGCAACCCGAAAACTCGCGCAGCTTCCTCATTAAACACCTCTTCCACAACCTGCAATTCGATGAAATGATTCCCTGATCCCAATGTGCCCACCTGCCTTTGTCCCCTCTCCAGGGCCCTTTTGCTCACCGCCGAAGGATCGGCCCCCTCCATGCACCCGCCATCTTCGGTGTGTTTCAGATCGTCGGACGTTCCGTAGCCATGTTCCACGGCCCACCTGGCACCCTTGGAAAGAATGCGTTTCTCTTCGTGCTCGGAAAGCTTTATCTGTCCCCTGGACCCCACGCCCGTGGGTACATCTCTGAACAGAGCATTTATCAGTTCCTTTATTCTGCCTCGAACCTCATGCGCCATCAAGTTAGTCCGGAGGAGACGCACACCGCAGTTAATATCGTATCCAACACCACCAGGCGAAATCACACCTTCGTCCATATCAAAAGCCGCCACACCCCCTATGGGAAAACCATAACCCCAATGAATGTCGGGCATGGCCAGTGAATGAGCGATAATTCCCGGTAAATGGGCGACATTGATCACCTGCTGCAGACTATTGTCTTTCAGGATATCCTTCATCATTTTTTCGCTGGCGTAAATTACCGCCGAAACCCGCATCCCGCCGAAGCGGGGTATTTCCCACCGGCATTCACCACCGGGAATAACGTGAAGATTTTTCGCATCGTTCATGACTTTCTCCTCTGGAAAACACCTTTCCAGGCATTATTTTCAACGCGTTACAATCATAGTAACAATTGATACATTTCTGAAAAACTTTCCTTGAGAGATCGGATATCAAAAATTACCTTCTCCAAGAGCCTTCTCCGTGTGCAGGAAAAGCTTTTTTATGTCCTTTCCATAACCGCACATTCCTATATCGGTGGTATAATTCAGAATCTCGAAACGTTTCAGCTGGTTTCCGATAAAATCAGTTTTTTACAGAATAAAAAGGATTATGAAAATCTCGTCCACCCTGATACTCTGTTAAAAATTCTTCAGTTAAGCTATAAGAATTTAATAAAAATCAAACAATTAAAGTTTTATTTGCTGACCTAATAGGATAATCCTATTGTTGTTTTAATATATTATCAGAACAAGCCGTGTCAAGGTAGACATATTAAAGACACGATTCCATGTGATTTTACATCAATGAATCACAGAAATTTGACATCCATTTATATCGGGGTTGCTCTGCTGTCCGTGGCATCGCTGGCGCTGGAAATCTCCTACACGCGCTTTTTTTCTATCACCCGATGGCACCATTTCGCTTTCATGGTAGTCTCCATGGCGCTGCTGGGATACAGCGCGGCAGGAAGCCTCCTGGCCCTGCGCCCCGATATACTCTCAAGACATACTTCCAAGTTGCTCTGGATGGGTTCCATGGGATTCAGCGCGGCCTCCCTGGTGGGGTACATAGGAGCCAACATTCTTCCGATGGACCCCGCGCGGGCTGCGTGGGATACTGGACAATTTGTCCTGATCTTTCCATTGTATCTTCTTGTTTCTGCTCCATTTTTCTTTACAGGCCTTAACTTTGCCGCGGCGCTTGCCATCTATCGCGGAAAAACCCACGGCATTTACGCCAGCGATCTTCTGGGAGCAGGGATAGGTTGCGGAATCACGCTCTTTATTTTCAACTACAACGGCTCTGCCGGAGCAATCCCCACTTGTTCCGCTCTCGGGGCGTTATCGGCGGCATGCTTCGCCCTCGGGTGGAATCGGAAAGCGCTGGGATCGGCCCTTGGAATTATGATGATGATCATCATGCTGATCTTCCTGCATCCAGGTCCTCTGCGGCCCAGAATTTCGCCTTTCAAGGATCTGATGGTTGCACTGCAATATCCGGGTGCCCGCCACATTAACACTCAATGGAATGCATACTCCAGGATCGATCTCGTGGAGAGCCCGGCAGCCCGATTCGCCCCGGGAATCAGCCTTGGATTTGATGGGTCCATACCATCCCAGACCGGAATTACCTCGGACGGCGATAACCTCAATGCAATCATGGTCCTGACGGGTAAACCCGGTGAGAGGGATTTCATTCACTGGCTTCCGGCCTCTCTGCCATATATCCTGAACCCCTCGGGCCACGTGTTTATAATCGAGCCCGGTGGAAACCTGGATTTTTTTATTGCGGAAACGTTCAAAGCAGCCAGTATAACGGCAGCCATACAAAACAATCTTGTTATCAGGGAGTTGGAAAAGGGGCTTTCCGATTTTTCAGAATCAAACGGAAGCGTTTTGCAGATGGTTCAGGAAAATGGCCGCTCTTTCCTTCGTCGGAGTCTGACTGCCCGTTTCGACGTCATTCGTCTTCCCATAACCGGAGCTCTTGCGGCTGCCTCCAGCGGCCTGTATGGACTCCAGGAGCAATACGAATACACCATGGAAGCCTTCCGGCTTTACTTTTCCCACCTTTCTCACAACGGGATCATCTCCGTATCCCGCTATCTCATTCCCCCTCCCCGGGAAGAGATCCGGATATGGGCCGTTGCCATCGCAGCGCTGGAGAATCTCGGAATCGCCGATCCCGGACGGCACATGGCCGCCTTTAGAAGCTTGACCACCCTTGAAATCCTGATCAGCCGGAAAGAATGGGGAGAAAAGGAACTGAACAAAATAAGGGATTTTTGTGCTCTACGGTGGTTCGATGTTGTGTATCTACCTGACATGAGGGCCGGTGAAGCAAATCAATTCAACCAGTTTCCAGGCCCCATCTATGCTGAGCCTTTTCGCCAGATCATGAGCCCTGAAGGCCGCTCTGAGCTGTACAATACATACCTGTTCGATATAAACCCCACTACGGACGACCGCCCCTTTCTGAGCCATGTTCTTAAATGGTCCACCCTTCGCCAGGTAATACAGGCCGTAGGCGGCAAATGGCAAATACTTCTGGAGGGGGGGTATCTGGTGCCGGTGGTGGCTATTCAGGCTCTCGTAATGGCTCTCATATTAATACTGGTCCCTCTTACCGGTAAGCATATAGATTATTCCGACGTCCGGCGATATATCCCTTTTGTTGTCTTCATCGGCCTCGGGTTTATCTTCCTGGAGATCGGAATGATCCATCGGATGACGCTCTACCTGGGGCATCCATACCACGCCATTGCTTTAACGCTATCAGTGATACTGGTATCTTCCGGGATTGGAAGCCGCCTGTGCGGGCACCGAATCCGCAAAGAAAAAAGCCTGGGTATCTTAGTTATCGTCATTTCATTCATTGTGCTGGCTGATGAATTGTTCATGAGATATTTCTTGTTTGAAATATCCTCATGGAAACCGTTCTGGCGCACCCTGTTCGCCGGCATTTTTCTGTCATCAACCGGTTTTGTCATGGGCATACCGTTTCCTTCGGTTCTTCGTTTTATACATGAGAGCAGCAAGGGAATGGGAAACGTTCCCTGGGCATGGAGCATCAACGGCGGTGCCACAGTGGTTGGCTCCACAATGGCTGCGATAACCGCGCTGGAGCTGGGAATCCGGGCCATATTTTTGCTCTCCGCCGCATGTTATTTCCTGGCCGGCATATGCACGATGATCAAATTTTACAGTGTTAATCGGAAATGAATTGAATTCGGGCAAGAAATGGCGATGTAGTTGGGGGCATGGAAGTCATCACTCACGTGCTTTCCCGATCATAGGGACGAAAACCACACCAGTGATCTGCCGCGTACGGAAAAATTTTCCCTTTTTTTCGATAAGTGTCAGCGTTTGAAAGTAGGTAGTGCTTCCTAAGGGTAAGATCAAACGACCCCCGTCGGCCAATTGTTTCTTCAGTGGTGGGGGGACATGATTCGCCGCCGCAGTAATCATTATGACATCAAACGGTGCAGCTTCCTTCCAGCCGAAATAGCCATCCGCATGTTTCACACGCGTATTATGATAGTCGAGCTCCCTCAATCTTTTTGCTGCACTCTCCGCCAAGGGCTTCCGTATCTCAATGGTATACACTTCGGGCACAATCTCTGCCAGAACAGCAGCCTGATAACCTGATCCCGTTCCAATCTCCAGAACCCGCTCATTTCCCTTGAGATTCGCTAACTGAGTCATCAGTGCCACTATATAAGGCTGAGAAATGGTTTGTCCTTCTCCGATGGGAAGAGGATGATCAGAATAAGCACGGTATTGATCCTTGGGAAGAACAAACTTTTCACGGGGGATAGTGGACATGGCCTTCAAAACCACAGGATCGCTTATATCTCTCCCCATAAGATCCTTCTGGATCATCTTTTTGCGAGCTTTCACGAAATCAAGTTCGAAAGCGTGCAAAACGGCCCCAAATTGACCTGATACAATGACGAGTATGGCAATTAAATACCTGCTTTTCCTGCCAGCCATTTTGTCCATCCTCCCGTATCGAAAACACGGGACAGAAAAAGAGCGTTTCCCGCCCAATTAAGTCGAGTTATCCGGTTCTTCTTCGTGATCATCCTTCTCAGCCAGGCGGGCCACACCACAAACCGTCTCTTCCGGGTCTATGGACACGAGCTTAACACCCTGTGTGTTACGGCCAATGGTGGAGATTTCCTTCATACGCATGCGAATAATTCGACCCGTATTCGTTATAAGCATCAAATCTTCTTCATCCGTAACCTGCCGGACGGCTACCACCTTACCGTTGATACATTTGGGATCCCTCGCACATGTTTTAATGGTAATCAATCCGCGCCCACCACGACTTTGAACTCTATATTCTTCGGTCCGCGTCCGCTTCCCGTAACCGTTCTCAGTAACTGAGAGAAGCGTCGTGCCGCCATACAGTACTTCCATGGATACGACTTCATCGCCGGAATCAAGTTTTATGCCGCGTACTCCATGAGTACTTCTTCCCATGGGTCTGACCATCTTCTCGTTAAAACGAATGGATAAGCCATTTTTGGTGCCCAAAAATATATCCTGCTGTCCATCGGTAATGGCCGCCGAAATCAACCGGTCCCCCTCTCTTACCAGAAGACCAATAATGCCATTGCTGCGGAGATTCTTGTATTCTTCCAGGGGTGTTTTTTTCACCATGCCATTACAAGTACATGTGGCTATAAATTTACCTTCTTCAAAATCCTTCACGGGCAAACACGCAACAATGTTTTCGTCTTTTGAAAGATTCAATACATTGACGATGGCCTTACCCCTGGATGCCCGCCCTGCTTCTGGAATCTGGTATACCTTGAGCCAATACACGCGGCCTTTATCAGTAAAGAAGAGCAGGAAGTGATGTGTGGAAGCGATGAAGAGGTCTTCAACGAAATCTTCTTCCTTCATTTTCATACCGGTGATTCCGCGACCACCGCGTCTTTGGCTTCGATACAGACTGATGGGGTTCCTTTTAATGTATCCACCGTGGGAAATAGTTACCACCATATCTTCGTCAACAATAAGGTCTTCCAAATCGATCTCTTTTGTTTCCTCAATGATTTCTGTTCGACGGGGGTTGCCGTATTTTCTTTTGATTTCTTCGAGCTCATCCAGAATAAGATTCAATAATAAAAACTCATCTCCCAGGATTCGCTCGTATTTTTTGATTTCTATATGAACCTCAGCCAGGTCTTGAACGATTTTATTTCGTTCAAGCGCAGTCAATCTCTGCAATCGCATATCAAGAATAGCCTGCGCCTGTTTTTTAGAAAGATCGAACCTGGCCACGAGTTGTTCGCGGGCTTCCTGGGGATTTTTCGATTTTTTAATCACCTCTATCACGAGGTCAATATACTCCAGGGCGATCTTCAAACCTTCCAGAATGTGTGCTCGACTGCGGGCGTTGTTAAGATCAAAAGTGGTTCTGCGCCGTACGACATCCTTTCGGTGTTCGATAAAATTAATTAAAATTTCTTTGAGGTTTAATAACTTAGGTTGCCCTTTGTCAATAGCCAGAAGAATAATGCTGAATGTTGATTGAAGTGATGTGTGCTTATAAAGGTTATTCAGAATTGTATGCAGACGCACATCATTGGATGCTTCCCGGCTGAGTTCAATAAGAATACGGATTCCATCTCGATCGGATTCATCTCGAACATCGGATATTCCCTCGATTTTTTTTGATCTCACCAGGTCAACAATCTGCTCGATAATTTTAGCTTTATTGACCTGATAAGGAATTTCAGTGACTACGATATTCATCCGATCATTTCGCGCGAGGTGTTCAATTAGATAGCGCGCCCGAAGTTGTAAATGTCCTCTTCCAGTCTTATAGGCGGAATATATGCCGCTTTTTCCGTGAATATAGCCAGCCGTTGGAAAATCGGGTCCGGGGATATGATGAATCAGCTCATCAATGGAAATGTCGGGATTCAAAATTATCGCGCGTATCCCTTCTATCAATTCATTCAGGTTATGAGGCGGTATATTTGTAGCCATACCCACCGCAATCCCCGATGAACCATTAAGCAGAAGGTTTGGAAATCGGGCCGGAAGAACACAAGGTTCATTGAGTGTTTCATCATAGTTAGGAATGAAATCAACGGTTTCCTTGGAAATTTCTTCCATCAACTCACTTGCAAGCCGGGACATACGTACTTCTGTATATCGCATGGCGGCCGGAGGGTCACCGTCTATGGAGCCAAAATTGCCCTGTCCATCTACCAGGGGATACCGGATCGTAAAAGTTTGCGCCAAACGAACAAGTGCATCATATACAGCCGAATCGCCGTGTGGATGGTATTTGCCTATGACATCACCGACGATCCTAGCCGACTTTTTATTGGGCTGGTTCCATGTGTTTCCCAATTCGTACATTGCGTAAAGAATACGACGATGCACCGGCTTCATACCGTCCCGGACATCAGGCAGGGCTCTGCCAATGATTACGCTCATTGCGTAATCCATGTAAGAACGGCGCATTTCTTCTTCAATATTTACAGGAATTGAATGTTCCGTCATCTGCATCATTTTTTCTCTTTTTTTAAAGACAGTTACTTTATCGAAATGGAAATTCGCAATGATAAAGCTGTATGTTAGATGTCAAGATTAACGACACTTAAAGCATGGTCCTGAATGAACTTTCGTCTCTCTTCTACGTGATCACCCATTAATGTGGAGAAAATCTCATTAGCACCGGCTGCATCCTCTACTTTGACCTGCAAGAGGGTTCTTTTTTCAGGATTCATGGTGGTTTCCCATAGCTGATCAGGGTTCATTTCCCCTAAACCCTTGAATCGCTGGATTGATATACCACTTTTTCCAAAATCAAAAATAGTGGATACAAGCTTCTCCAGTGATTGAATAGAAATACTATTTCCATTTTTTACCAACACATATGGAGGTGCTCCTAAAACATCAAGTTTCTGTACATGTTTTCGGAGTTCCTCGAAGCTGGGGGAGAGAATAAAAGGCATGTCAATCGGTGTCTTTATGCTCAGATTGTTTTTCATGGATGTACAGACAAACCTGAAACAACCATGTTCTTGATCTTTTTCTATTTCATAAGTAATGTGTAAACTCTCTTCGTAAAACTTTCTGATATACTCAGACGCACGATTGATAATTTCTTTAAGCTTATCGGAATCACCCATGGATTCATGACGGAACTCTGTGTCTTTTGCAAATGCCTGGATAACCCTGGGATCCATTCCTTTATTTTCAAACTTTTTTAATATTCTCTGACAATTTATAATTCTACGAACAACAGCAATAAGATTTTCACCGTACAGATCTTTTTTTTCACCGTTGCACTTAAGGCTGACTTTTTCACTTCCGCAGTTAAGGAGATACTTTTCAAGCTCTTCATCATTCTTTAAATAACTTTCCTTTTTCCCTTTCTTTATCCGATAGAGCGGCGGCTGTGCAATGTAAAGATGTCCTCTTTCAATAAGGGGAAACATCTGTCGGTAAAAGAACGTCAATAATAAGGTCCTAATGTGTGATCCATCAACATCCGCATCTGTCATTATGATTACGGTATGATATCTCAATTTTTCGGCTTCGAAATCCTCATCACCTATACCTGCACTCAAGGCAGTAATAAGAGCCTTTATTTCCTGATTTGAAAGCATTTTGTCAAAGCGGGATTTTTCTACATTAAGAATTTTTCCCCTCAAGGGGAGAATAGCCTGATTCTTACGATCCCTTCCCTGTTTGGCAGACCCGCCAGCAGAATCTCCCTCAACAATATACAACTCTGAGTAAGCAGGATTTTTTTCCTGACACGCTGCCATTTTTCCTGACAAGGCCGAAAGCTCAAGAGCACCTTTTTTCCTTGTTAGCTCCTTGGCTTTTCGAGCTGCTTCCCTTGCACGGGCGGAATCTATGGCCTTGGAAACTATCTTTTTTGCAACCTGTGGATTTTCTTCCAAAAATTGACCAACTTTTTCATTTACAAACGCCTCAACAATTCCTTTGACCTCACTGTTTCCCAGTTTTGTTTTTGTTTGTCCCTCAAACTGGGGATTTCGAAGCTTGACGCTGATAACAGCGGTCAATCCTTCTCTTACGTCCTCCCCCGAAAGATTCTCTTTGTAGTTTTTTTGAAAACCGTTAGCCTGTAGATAGTTATTTATCGACCTGGTGAGCGCTGATTTAAACCCTACAAGGTGTGATCCTCCCTCCTTTGTATTGATGTTGTTGGCAAACGAAAATATATTTTCAATATATCCATCGTTATATTGAATGGCGAACTCTATCAAAACACCATTTTTTTCTCCCTCAAAAAAAATAGTCTTGGAATGGATGACAGAGCGATTCTTATTTAGATATTCGACAAATGAAGATATCCCTCCTTCATAATGAAAAACTTTTTTCTTTTCGTTTCTTTCATCTTCAAATGTAATTTTCAGCCCTTTATTCAGAAACGATAGTTCTCGGAGTCTTCTCGATAAGATATCATAGTAAAATGTGAAATCACCAAATATTTCAGGATCGGGACGAAATCGTATTTTTGTTCCTTTTCTTGATGTCGTTCCTATTATCGCCAGTTTATCCTGAGGTTTACCACGAATATATCGCTGAGAATATACTTTTCCATCCCGCCTTATTTCCAGCTCGAGGGTTTCAGAAAGCGCATTGACAACCGAAACCCCGACGCCATGAAGGCCTCCGGAAACAAAATATGTATTTGAATTGAACTTTCCTCCTGAGTGCAGTGTCGTCATAACTACTTCGACCGCTGGCTTGTTCTCTGTTTTATGGATATCAACCGGTATTCCTCTTCCATTATCTTCCACCGTAACACTTTCATCTATATGAACAGTAACTGATATTTCCGTACAAAAGCCGGCCAAGGCTTCATCGACGCTGTTATCCACCACCTCGTAAACAAGATGATGAAGCCCTTCTATTCCTGTATTACCAATATACATAGCAGGAACTTTTCTTACAGCTTCAAATCCTTCGAGAACTTCAATAACACTGGCATTATATTGATTCATCACGACCTCTCAACAAAATATCACTCCTCTCTATCCTCTATGATTTTGATGGGCATCACAACATAGAGATAATCAGGATTTTCCTCCACAGGAAACACAACACCCGGACTAAGTGAGTCATTCATTTTTATCAATATCTCATCACAGCTCAACGCGTTGCATATTTCCGAAAAATACAATGCGTTAAAACCAATTTCCAGGGGATCGCCTTCATAACGAGTAACTTCTAGTTCATCTTTTGCTTCCCCAATATCTGGGTCGGAAAAGATTAGTTTTAAATTATTTCCATCAAGCAAAAATCTGATAATCTGGCTTCTATCACCGGATAATACAGATACTCTTTTTAGAGATTCGGCAAACTTCTTCCGATTAACCTGTAATATTCGGTTGAAACTTCTAGGGATAATTTCTTGGTATTCTGGAAACTCACCTTCCATTAATCTCGCCATAAGAGTCGTATCGTGCGACTTAAAAATAACTGACTTCTCATCAAAACCTATCATAACCATAGTATTGAGTTCTTCTAAAAGTCGCCTGATCTCATGAATGCCTTTTCTTGAGATAATCACTTTTCTACTGAGCTGTATATTAATTTCTGATTTTTCCATCGGCTTATCAATTAAAGCCAATCTATGTCCGTCAGTAGCTACCATCCGAATTCTTTCACCTTTTCCATTTTCTATCCTCTCTAGTAACGCGCCGCTTAAGTTATATCGGATATTTTCTGCAGAAATTGAAAACATAGTTTTTTCAATCATGTCAAGGAATGACGTTGAAGAAATTGGTGTGAAATTAATATTTTCAATGGTTGGAAAAGGAGGATAATTTTCAGGTGGAAGCGTCATCATAGTAAATAGCGACTTTCCGCATTGTAGTTCAAGTTGATTTTGATTTATTATTCGTAAGGAAATTTTGGAACTGGGAAGTTCTCGGATAATTTCAAAAATCTTTTTTGATGGAACGGTGATTTCACCAGGCGATTTTATTTCTCCCTGCATAATACCATGAATACCCACTTCAAGATCGGTTGCATAAATATGAATTGAATTATCTTCAGTTTTCAAAAGACCGTTAGATAGGATAGGCATAGTACTTCTTTTTTCCGAAATATTTTGAATCTTAAAAAACCAGCGAAACAGTTCTGTTTTTTCAATGAGAAGTTCCATTTTTCAACTCCTTATTAATTTATATATTAAAGATAAAAAAGATTAATTAAAAGATTAAAAATAATACTGCTCGTTTATAACTGGACTTTTATGGAAAATATCAATAAAATAGAGGATATATTGATAACAATATTGGTAATAATAAAAAGGATAACCAGTTTAGAAAAAACCTTCTTTAAAACTATATTTCCATCGATAAAGAAAATATTCACACTTTATAAACACTTTTTTTAATTTCTTCCATTATTGCATTTAAAGTAGAGGCAAGTTTTGTATTATTTTGTTTACCTTTTTCAATTTTACGAACAGCATGTATGATTGTTGAATGATCCTTTCCTCCAAATTTAGCTCCGATTTCGGCATATGAAGAGCCTGTAATTGTGCGAGCGAGGTACATGGCAATCTGTCTGGGATATGCAAAAGTCTGAAACCTTTTATGTGATTTCAAGTCTGAAACTTTAATTTGAAAATAGCTGGAAACGCAATTTAAAACATCATCAACGGAAATTTCTCGGTGGACATCGAGAAGAAGGTCCTTTAGGACCCTTTTCGTTAAATCAATATCTATTTCTAAATTATTAATGGACGAAAATGCGCCAATACGAATTAGTAAACCCTCAAGTTCCCTTATATTAGAAGAAACGTTAGAGGAGATATACATGGCAACTTCAGGGGTTATGGAGATGTTATTTTCCATTGCTTTGCGTTCAATGATTGCGACTTTCATTTCGAGCTCTGGTGGTTGAATGTCAGCAATGAGACCGGAAGAAAAACGAGAACGGAGTCTTTCCTCAAGGCCTGGAATCTGATTAGGAAATTTATCGCTGGTTATGGCGATCTGCTTGTGATTTTCGTAAAGGGCATTGAATGTATGAAAAAACTCTTCTTGAGTACGTTCCTTACCAGCGATAAACTGAATGTCGTCTATTAATAAGACATCGATGTTCCGATATTTTTCTTTAAATTCAGTGATTTTCTTGTATCGAATCGAGTTAATTAGTGCATTCATAAATTCTTCAGCGTAAATTAAATGCAATTTACAATTACTGTTTTTTTTAAGAATCTGGTGGCCTATCGCATTAAGAAGATGAGTTTTGCCAAGTCCGGCACCACCATATATAAATAAGGGGTTGTAACATGTACCAGGATTGTTTGATACAGCAGTTGCGGCTGCAGCCGCAAATTTATTGCTGTTACCGACAACAAAACTTCCAAATGTGTATTTTGGATGGAGATTCAGTGTTTGCCTTGATAATGATTGAGAAGATTCCTTGTTGAATAATTCATGATCGTCTTTTTGTTTCGATGATTTCTCCGGATTGATAGAGGGAAGATTATTTCTTTCGACAATAGTGGCTCTAACATCATTTTTTAAAAAATGGGACAGAGCTTCCTGTATAATATCAGTATAGTTTTCAACTATCCAGTCTTTGAAAAATTTGTTGGGAACGGAAATAACAGCATCTTCTTTAGAAAGAGATACAAGCCTGGTAGGCTTGAACCAAGTGGAAAATGTTTGTTTTGAAATTCGATTTTGTATATATCCAAGACAATTTGACCAGAAGTGTTCCATAATGGCTGGTTCCCCGAGCTGAAATAAAGATAGAAGTTATCCACAAAAATATCCACCAATGTGGACAAATAATTATAAAGAAACAAAGAAAAAAGAAGGATTCCAAGAGTAAATGGTATAAATACAATTAAAATAAAAAGTGATCACAGTAAAGAATAAAAAAAGAGTATAAACAGTTAAAGTGAATAAGATGTTTATAAGAATTAGTGAAGAGTACCATTTTTTATTATATCAACGATTCTAACGAGATCTTCATCAGTAAAAAAGTCAATTTGAATTTTTTTAGATTTCCCTTTAGATATAATACGTACCCGTGTTTGGAGAAGAGTCGTCAACTCAGATTGTACATGATCTATCATAGGATCCATAGAGGAAGATTTGTAAGGTTTCTTTTTATTGTTTTTCAAAGTATGAACAAGTTTTTCGGTTTGTCGAACAGACAGATCTTTTTTTACGACAGCATTACAGACAAAGAGTTGAGTCTCAGGATCATCGCACCCCAGCATTGCCCTGGCATGACCCATGGAAATATTGCCTGATCGAAGCTTATCACGCACAGGTTCAGGCAGGTTTGATAATCGCAAGATGTTCGTTATTGTAGACCGCTTTTTACTGAGTTTTTGCGAAAGCTCCTCATGTGATATTTGAAAAGTATCTATCAAAACACGATAAGCACCCGCAAGATCGAGCGGGTTGAGTTCATCTCGCTGAATATTCTCAATCAAAGATAGCTGAATGGATTCAATATTGTCTACATCCATTACCATAATAGGGACTTCATGTAAACCTGCTTGCTGAGCGGCACGCCACCTTCTTTCTCCTGCAATCAGCTCGTATTCGTCATCAGAGATTTTACGAACAAGAAGTGGCTGAAGGATTCCTTTCTCTGAGATAGAATCAGCCAGATCTTTCATAGATTCTTCGTCAAATGACTTTCTGGGCTGATGCGGATTAGGCCTGATTTGTTCGATACCGCAGGTAATAATTCTAGAGATAATTGCCGTTTCCGGCATATCGGGAATCAACGCGCTTAATCCCTTGCCAAGAACGGTTTTTCTGCGCACCACTCATTTTCCTCCATTATTGATTATTTCTCTGGCAAGGCTGAGATAGCTTTGGCAGCCTTTGGAAGTGAAGTCATATAAAAGAATAGGCTGGCCAAAGCTGGGTGCTTCACTGAGGCGAACATTCCTGGGTATAACGGTATGAAAGACTTCCTCTTTAAAGTAATTGTAAATTTCATTCGCTACTTGATGAGAAAGTTTATTTCTGGCGTCGAACATCGTGAGTAAAAATCCTTCTATTGTAAGCGAGGGGTTCAAAGATTGACGAACTCGACTGATAGTCTTAAGCAACTGGCCGACACCTTCCATAGCATAAAATTCGCATTGAATGGGAATCAAAATTGAATGAGCGGCTGTGAGGGCGTTCAGGGTTAAAAGCCCAAGAGAAGGAGGGCAGTCTATCAAAATATAGGAATACCGATTTAAAACAGTTGATAGAGAGCTCTTGAGATGTTGTTCCCTGGAATCCGTGTCCATCAGTTCCATCTCCGCTCCGATTAAATCCGCATTTGAAGGGGCAACAGAGAGATAATCAGACGCGGTTGCGAGTATAACATCTTCCATGGGACAGAAAGAGATCAAAGCGTGGTAAACCGTTTTTTGGAGAACATGCCTGTCAATGCCCAGGCCGCTGGTTGTATTTCCTTGTGGATCCATATCTACGACAAGAGTCGATCGTTTAAATGATGCGATAGATGCACCAAGATTAACGGCCGTGGTGGTCTTCCCAACACCGCCTTTTTGATTGGCGACACAGATAATTTTTCCCATTTAACCCTGTAATATTAACAGCTTATTAAATAAATGTATCGTCAATAGAAGTTTATATGATTGATAATAGGATACCATAAAATCTATTGGAAAGGAAGAAAAATTTTGGAGGAGCCATTTGCGCTGTGAGTGATTTTTGTATCGGTGTAGGGTTGATAAGCTGTCAATCAAAGATGTTTTAACGGCGTAAACACTCCCATTGGGCAATTTTGACCATCAAGACC
>JAFDED010000029.1 GCA_019310535.1 Deltaproteobacteria bacterium | reverse complement strand
CAATTACCACTTTTTTTTTGAAAAATTTGGGGTAATTCCTGCTTAACGATTTGCATTGATAATTGCTAATTTTTCATTCTTCATGGTAACCGCAGGCCATGAATACTCTGCCTCTGCCTGCAACACGCTATCCCCGGGCGCAAAACAGCCGCCTTCAGAGCGAAATCCATCAGCATGTTATTACCGATAGAATTTTCCGCTTTAGGCAATCGAGCCTAGTCTCAAGATATGCTGATATCCAAGGATAACGGAAGAGATTGCAAGCGTAAAAAGTTCAAACAGCAGTGTGCACCGCCGTTGCCAATTCAGCGCTTGATTCCGAGAGAAACTCCTCAATCATTTCCCTGGAGCGCTCTTCGGGAGTCTGGATTGGAGGATGTTTCATGCAGTAGGAGGAAATCGGGTATAGTACGCCCCTGCAACCTCTATCCATTGCCACCTTCATGTATCGGATGGCATCGATGGCCACACCGCCGCTATTGGGGGAGTCTTCCACCGAAAGACGCAACTCCAAATTCATAGGAATGCCTGCAAATCCCCTTCCTTCCATCCGAATAAAACAAACCTTGTTATCATTTTGCCAGGGGACATAATCGCTGGGGCCGATGTGAATGTTGTCAGGATGAAGCGGCTTGGAAAGCTGGGATTGAACTGCGTTGGTTTTTGATATTTTCTTGCTCTTAAGCCGGCTGCGCTCCAGCATGTTGAGAAAATCAGTATTCCCGCCTGTATTAAGCTGATAGGTCCTTTCCAGAAAGACGCCCCGCTCTTCAAACAAACGGGTCAGAATCCGGTGAATCACGGTTGCGCCGATCTGGGACTTGACGTCGTCTCCCACGATGACTGTACCCGCTGCCTCGAATTTTCTGGCCCATTCTTCATTAGATGCGATAAAAACGGGCATACAATTAAGAAAACTCACCCCTGCGTCAAGTGCACACTGGGCATAGAAGCGCGTGGCATCCTCGGATCCAACAGGAAGATAATTAATCAAGATATGCGCTTTGCTTGCCCGCAGTTCCTCAACAACGTTGCAGGGCATCTCTTGAGCCGCAACAAACGTCCGGGCGGTATCGTAATCGTGCATATGAATGGCCACCCCGTCCATTACGGGGCCCATTTTTACAGTAACCCCCGTGGCCAGCATATCTTTCCAGATCGGGATCGTACAGTTGGGGGGGGCAAAAATGGCCTCCTCCACCGGTTTTCCCACCTTTCGCGCATCAATGTCGAATGCGGCCACCACCTGGATATCTCCCGGTACATACCCGCACATGTTTTCATGCATAAGGCCAAGACTGTCACCGGGATTGTTCCTGTAATATTCAATACCCTGAAGCAAGGAACTGGCACAGTTTCCAATACCGGCTATGGCAACATTAATCTTTCCCATTAACGACTCCTCCCTTCTCCAGCATCAATACTCAAATCCGCAGCAGCTTTGCTGGAACATCATTTTTTTTGTATTGTATAGTAAAAGCGCATTAATCGTTCATCCCACATGATATGCCGAAAGGCTTTCTTTATCCACTCTTCGAAGAGAAAATCGGGGATTGTATTATATGACTTTGGGCATTTTGTCAAGTCTCAACTGAAAGCAGACGGTTTTACAAGAAAAGTGCGCACCGAATGCGCAACTCTTGTACACAGCGAGCTATCCCCGCAACACTCTCCAACCATCCATGTAGAAAGTAATTGCCGTGACCGTGAAGAATCTACCCTAGTGACCCGGCCGAGGTCAACATCCACATAGTTGATGTTGACGGAACCTGATTTTCAGCGGCAGGTTTTATTTGATAAAGGGCAGTGGCGGTTTTTTCCCGCCAGTCCTTCCCGGACTACGTGGCCCAAAAACCCCACCCGCCGGGGGTGGCCTCCTCTTCGTCCTGTAGTGCCCTTCCACCCATTTGCCTTTTTTATCATAATGACCGGGCACCCATGCTTTGTTTGGTGGTGTGGGTCCAGCGGGCACCCAATGGCCGCGGTGCCATTTTCCATCGGGGCCTTTCTTCCCGGGCACCCATCTGAAATCCGCCCGATTCGCCGGCCGGCAAAAACCTGGTGCTATCTTCCCATCGGGTTTCACGTGGGGCCGCTCCCAGACCTGGCCCTTGGGGCAAGTTCTGACTCCCGGGAAACCTTGCCTTGCCTGAATACGTGGTGTCTGCACAGAAAGCACCAGACCAACACTCAATAGTGCGATCAGCGATAATTTTACGCTCAGCATCGATTAACCTCCTCTTCCGTGGTGGGCACTCATGCCCAAACAGGCTTATGCCCCATTGGGATACCTGGGGAATTGTATTCGTTATTCCAGGAGTAGTTTATTTGGAATGTTACCGTCTGTCAAAGGAAAAATTTAGCTTGGCTGTCCTCAGCCATGTGGTTTAATATGTAACGCCATTATACAGGTTAATCCTGGTGGA
This sequence comes from Deltaproteobacteria bacterium, assembly GCA_019310535.1. GTDB lineage: Bacteria > Desulfobacterota > JAFDED01 > JAFDED01 > JAFDED01 > JAFDED01. The sequence goes on along the minus strand of JAFDED010000029.1, from coordinate 61,760 downwards.
TAGTCCCGGGCTTCATCACCAGGCATTTCGAAATAGTCCGAGCCTCCACCACTTTTCGGAAAGCCTCCACGTCCTGCACAATGCGGTCCCACGTATCATAGTGCATGGGAATCACAACCCTGGGGCGAAGCAACCGGACAGCCCTCAGGCCATCCTCCGGCCCCATGGTGAACCGATCCCCGATGGGCAGCAGGGCATAGTCCAGCACAAATCGCTCCGCTATGAGCGACATGTCGCCGTAAAGGCATGTGTCGCCCGCGTGGTAAATCACTTTTTCGCCGAACCGGATGACGAAGCCGCAGGGGTTTCCCGCGTAAATACGTTCTTCGCCAATGGTAATGGAAGACGAATGCCAGGCCGGTACTACTGATACGGCTGCGAAGTCGAATTTCAATGTGCCTCCGTAATGCACGGGGTCAATCTTAGCATCCTGTTTGGCGCAATAATGACATACTTCAGGGGTGGAGATAATGGTAGCACCGCTCTCTTTAGCAATTTCTACGGCGTCTCCGAGGTGGTCGTGGTGTCCATGACTCACAAGGATCAAATCCGGCCGCAAGCCCTCGGGAACATGTTTAACCAGTGGATTCCCCTTGAGCCATGGATCAATCAGGATGCTGGATTTTCCGTCCTCCAGCCCGAAACAGGCATGCCCGTAATATGTAATTTTCATCTTACACTCCTTTCACATTTATGAAAAGTAATTTAGAACTGGATAACAGGATAAAATAGGGTGCGAAAATTTTGTTCATTTTGTTATCAAATCAATAAACAATATATCTATATTTCAAAGCTCAATAAATTTTTCATGTTTTTCTGTTCCCGGAAAGGTGTGATTGTTCTTATGAGCGAACCAGCATTTGCACCAACTCTGAAATATTCGACATTTCCTCTAAGCCTTGAACCATGCCCAGAGCACGCTCTGCCCCGTGTGGGCCCAGGACGGGGACGGCGCAATCGCGGTACTTGGCGGCAAGATCGTCCCAGAGCGTAATGCCGGAAGATGGACCGTTCTCACGGAACAACACCCGGCCGTCGGTGGTCTCTATGCGAACCCGGCTTCCCCAGTTTGCCACTTTTTCATCCTTGGATGCAACGATCCGTGGCAGGAGATCCTGGACGCGCGGATCCCGGATCTTCTCATCCTCAAACTGAGCCAGGCCGACTTTGCCGTCCAGAATGGAGGCGGCCAGGCAATACTCAAGGCTAAACTTCCCTTCCAGTCCGGTGCAGGGACGCGGATGGACAAGCGTATGGTCTTTGGTGGGGTCCACCTGGCACTCAACTTTCTTCACTTGATCCGCCCTCAGGGGCGTTTCCTTAAGGAGTTCGAACATGGCGTCCAGAGAGGAATGGATGCTGCCGCAGCAAGGGTACTTTTTCAGGGATATGCCTGGATCCAGGATTTCCCATGGATTTCCGAGATATTCGGTCATCTCCCGCAGGTCGTATTGGTCGCGCCCGCAGAAGAGGTTACAGAAGCCGAAGTGTCCCTCCAGAATCCGCCGGTCTGCAGTCCATCCCCGCTGGGCAAGCATGGCGGCCAGCACGCCGTTTTTAGCGGACTGGCCCAGATGCAGGGGTTTGGTCATTGTCCCGAAGTTCTGCTTAAGCCCGCTGGCAGCCGATCCGGCTATGCCCAGCGCCATCAACGTTTTTTCAGCGTCCAGCCCCAGAAGTTTGCTGCACGCAGCGGCGGCGCCCAGGGTCCCGAGCGTGGAGGTGGGGTGCCATCCGAGATTGTAAAAGACCTTGATGATAGCACGTCCCAGCTTTGTCTCAGCCTCGACACCCAGGATATAAGCGAGGAGAAACTCCTGCCCGGTTGCTTTCACCATCTCGCCCACAGCCAGGATGGCCGAGAGCACCGGCACAGTGGGGTGGCCGCCGATGTTGACGTTAACGTCATCATAGTCCAGAGCATGAGACAATGTGCCATTGGCATAGGCAGCCATGGGGGCGGAGGTCCGAAACCCGTCAGCCAGGACAGTGGCTACCGGATTGCCGCCCAACTCTCGGACGAAGGATACAATTGCCCGTCCAACCTCGTGGTTGTGCCCCGCGAGTGTGACAGCCAGGCCGTCCAGAACGGGCCATTTACTCCTCTCGAAAACTTCCCTCGGCACCTTGTCCGCGGTGGTTTCAGCCACAAATGCGGCCAGTTTCTCGGTAGGGTTCATGGCTCTATTCCTCCTTCCGGGGATGCGGGAAATCCTGGCGCCATTCCAGGGTGATGGTTTTGGTAACGATCCCGCCGGCCCCCGCTCGGGCTGCAACCGCCGTGGACCGAGCTGTTCTGCTCCACGGGCCGGAAGCCGGCAACACCGGGCCGGGAAAGGTAACGCCCGTTATGTTTACGCTCAAATCCACTTGCTTCAATCGCCTCGGCAGGTCAGCCCCTCAGCCACGGCAAGTCGTTACGGCCTCGAAGGTGGCACGTAGGGCCCGGGCAGGTATCGCACTGCCACAGGTCCAGTGAGGGGAGTGGTGCCCCTTTGACGCTTTCCATCGCTTCCATGGCCCGGTTGACCTGCTCCTCAGTGCCGTGTATGGCCAGTACAACCGCTCCCTCGGCTCCTCCCAGGCCGCCAGCGGCAATCGGGGTGGCCTCAGCGCCGCTGATCATACGGATGGCATCAACTTCATCGATCTTTCGTCCCGGCACCGGGATCAGACCACAGGGCATTCCCATGGCTCTGTCCACGTTCTTAAACCCCGCCTTTTTGGAGGCGGCCTGAATGGATACCGGAATGAGCTTTTCCAGGCCGATGGGCAGCAGCAGATGGAATCCCCGTTTGCGCTGTGCAACTATCACGCGGCCTATGGTTCCTCCGCCACCAGCGGGGTTTGCAAAGAGAACGCCCACGTTTCCCTGGGGATCCAGGGCATTAGGTCCTTTAACATAAACGTCATCGGAGGACATCTGATCCACGATATCCCCCAGGCGCATACTCTCCTGGAGTTGGCCTTTTCGAAAGATCCACGCGTGCTTGAAATCCAGGGGATCACGGAAGCCGTCTCCGTGAGCAGCCATTCCCCGCAGGGTCTCCCTTGAGCCACACAACCCTCTGGGCAAGGTGACGCCGCATACCCATACCTGTCCTTCATCGGGTAGTCGGCCCAGAATAGACTCGTACATGAAGATCGTGGTGCTGCTGGGGTGCATCACCATGATGCCATCGTCCAGGGCTTTTTTCACTTCATCCATGTCCAGAACGGCTTTGGCTATGAGTTTTTTGGACTCATTGGGTACCAATACGGCTTCGGCCTGCATTGAACACCTCCTGGTCAGCCCTTTGGAGAGCGAAAGGGCTTAATTTATCAATGGTCTCCGGAAACGCCTCCGACAATCGGTATGGGAAACTCATCTTCGTTATTGGCGGGCGGGGCAGCACAAGGGAGGATCCCTGGTTTACATTATATGACGCCGTTTTCGCGTAACCTGGCCACTTCCTCGGGTGCGTAGCCCAGAAGATCTTTCAATATCTCCTCGCTGTGCTCCCCAAGAGTGGGTTGGTGATCATATCGATATTTCTCAACTGCGGACATTTTGATAGGATTGCCCGTGGCCTTGAGGGGGCCGGCCACCGGGTGATCCATGTCCACCACCATTTGGCGATGCTGAGTCTGAGGATCCTTCACCACCTCATCCAGGGTATAAATCGGGCCTCCGGCCACCCCTTCCCGTACGAAAATCTCCATCCATTCGTCCCGGGTGCGTGTGGCAAATATTTGCTCAAGAATGCCATCCAGCTCATCGCGGTTCTGGAGCCGTTTATGGCGGCCCTCGAAGCGGGGGTCTGAGATTAGCTCAGGGTGTCCAAGTGCCCGGCACAAAGACTCCCAGATCCGCTCCACCACAGCATCGATGACTATATACTTGTCTTTGCAGCGGTATGCCCTGATGGGCACGGCGGAGGCATGGCCTGATCCTATGGGCGCGGGAACCTCCCCCCCGATGAAATAGTACTGGAGACGGTAGGTCATGAGGGCCAATTGGCAGTCCAGCATGGAGATGTCTATATTCTGGCCTTCTCCCGTTCGTTCCCGGTAATACAACGCCGACAGTATTCCATGGACCGCAAAGAGCGCCCCTCCGAGGTCTCCCATGGGCAGTCCCATGCGAACCGGCTCTCCGCCCACCTCACCGGTGAAGCTCATGGCGCCGCCCATGGCCTGGATGATAAGATCCAGTGCGGGGCGATTGCGGTAGGGACCCGTCTGGCCGAACCCGGAGATGGAGCATGAGATAATCCGCGGGTTGACCTTTTTGATGCTCTCGTAGTCGATGCCCAGACGCTCCCTCACACCGGGACGGAAATTATCAAAAACAACGTCCGCCTTTTTCACCAACTCCATGAAGATAGTTTTCCCTTCGGGTGCTTTAAGATTCAGAGGCAGGCTCTTTTTGTTGCGGTTCAGGCCCAGGTAATATGCACTCAAACCGCCGATAAAATAGGGCGGCATTTGTCTAGCATTGTCCCCCTGACCGGGCTGTTCCAACTTGATGACCTCGGCCCCAAGGTCCCCGAGAAGCTGGCCGGCAAATGGGCCTGCCAGCACCTGGGAAAGCTCGATCACGCGAACTCCTGTCAACGGCAGCGGCATAGGTAAACCTCCATGGACATACTCTATCATACAACGCCCAAAGGGCAACTTTTGTGTATCAAAAACCTGATCGTTATGTCAAGCTGTTTGGATGGTCCTGAGGAATTCCTGGTTGATTTTATGGGGATACGTTTTATGAAAACACATAAAATACCCTATTAACCAATTCGGACAAATTAACGATCCCTCGTTTGGAGTGTTTTTGCCTTTAGATTTCGCCGTACAATTAAAATAATGGAAAGCAGAGTCAATCCCCAAAAAATCCAGCAGATGAAACTGCGAAAGAGTATGGAAGGATCCCCGTGAGATAGAAGCAAAGATCTGCGAAGGTTATCTTCGAACATGGGGCCCAGTATAAAAGCTATCAGAAAGGGTGCCGGAGGAAGCTCGAAGAGGAGCATAAAATATCCGACCAGTCCCATGATGATCATCACCAGGACATCAAACATCTTGTTGTCCACAGCATAGGTTCCATAGACACAGAGGACAAGAACCGCCGGAAACAGGATAGAATTGGGAACGTTGGCAATACGGGCGAACAACCTGATTCCCAGTTTCCCCAGAAGCAGCATGGCCACGGAGCTCAGCATGATGCCCACAAATATGCCATAGATGATGTCGATATTTTTCTGGAACAGGAGGGGCCCCGGCCTGAGATCGTGTACCATGAAAGCCCCAAGGAGGATGGCAGTAATCACATCACCTGGAACACCCAGAGTGAGAAGCGGAATCATGGTGGCTCCGCAAACACCGTTATTGCCCGCTTCGGAGGCTGCCACTCCTTCAATTTCCCCCTGCCCAAAGGTTTCCGGGTGTTTGGAATTCCTCTTGGCCTCGTTGTAACTCAAAAAGGCCGAAGGCGCTCCGCCTATGCCCGGGATGGCGCCGATGACAACGCCTATCAGGCTGCCGCGGACTATGCTCTTGAAGCACCTTTTCAACTCGCGGAATGAGATACTTCTGTCCCCCATAGAGGATGTTCTGAAAGAAGAGGTATATGTCTCTCCATACTCTTTGATTAATTCGGGAATTGCGAAAAGTCCTATCAGGACGGGTATGAAATTCAGACCGCCCAGAAGTTCCACGCTTCCAAAGGAAAAGCGCGATGATCCGTAGACCAGGTCCATCCCGATGGTGGCTGCCATCAACCCCATCCCGCCCGCAATAAGGCCCTTGGTGATGGATTTGCCGGACACCCCGGCAATGATAGTCAGGGAAAATGAAATCAGGGTAAAAAATTCCGGTGGGCCGAACCGGAGCGCAAAGGCGGCGATGGGGGCGGCGAAGATGATAAGCGACATGTTGGAGACAAAATCAGCAAAAACCGAGGCATAAAGAGCCATATTGAGGGCTTTGCCCGCCTTTCCTTGTTGAGCCATGGGGTAGCCATCCAGAACGGTACATGCCGCTGCCGGAGTTCCCGGGGTTTTGATCAAAATGGCTGTGATGGATCCGCCGTAAATGGCACCCTTATACAACCCCACTAAAAAAAGAATGCCGGTGATGGGGTCCATGTAAAAAGTAAAGGGAAGGGCCAGTGCAACACCCATGGTGCCCGTCATCCCTGGTATCGCCCCGGTGATGATTCCCACACCAACGCCTGCGAAGATGGCCACGAAGTTCTTGAAGTGGCCGAACATCTGAATTCCCAGAAGAAAATTATCGATCATAAACAAACCTCGTCGGATTTCGCAGTTTCTTTAATCACTCAAAGAAGATTCCTTTCGGCAAAGGGATGTTAGCGAGTCGTGTGAAGAAAAAATACAGGATAATGGGCAGGAACACAGCCAGGGGTATAATGATCTTGAACCGTCTCTCTCCATAAAGAAATGAAAAAGCAAGTAGAAAGATGGCCGATGAAGGGAGAATTCCGATTAATGACACGGCCTGAAAATACATAAAGAGCAAAAAGATGGCCACGCAAATCTTAATAATTTTCAATTTGCGGATTTTATCATTGTCTTTGCCTTCTTGAGGCAATTTCCTTTCCACATTCTGATCGGGATATCTCTTTTTCGACCCTGATACAAGGATATTTTGGAGAGCCAAGATCAAGCTCATCAGGATGACAAAAATAGCCACCGCCCTCGGAAAGAAATCAGGCGACATGACCCTAATATTTATGTTGGCGGGGACGTAGACCCCCTTTGGGATCAGAAAAAAGAGCGTGAACAAAAAAAACAGGATCAACCCACCGGCCAATCCCAGATCTTTCAGTGACCATCGCATTTTCGAGCTTTCCTGTAAGGCAGGGGGAGCCCCGACCCCCCCTGCCTTAAAATCCTATTTATTTGACCACAAGATCCAGCTTCACCGCCAGGTCATGGAACATATTATATTGTTTGCCCACAAAGGCTTTGGTCTCCGCTGGAGGAATGATATATGGAATGGATCCCAACTTCTTGGTAAGGGTATTCCAGCTCTTGTCCTTTTCAACTCCCTGAAGAGCCTTTACCCACTTGTCAATGACTGCTTTGTCCATATTAGGAGGTCCGAAAAGTCCGCTCCATCCAATAACGACTTCCAACTCAGGATATCCTAACTCCCTGACCGTAGGAACATCGGGGATGTCGCGAAAGCGCTCCTTGGTAGTAACAGCCAGGGCTCTCAGTCTTCCGCCAAGTATATGGCTCAGCACGGGCGCAAGGTTGATGCCCAGAAAATTCACATGTTTGCCAACAAGCGCAGCAGCAGCTCCTCCTCCTCCCCTGTAAGGGATCATGGTGCCTGCGTCCTTACCCAGCCCAATCCTCTGGAAAAGTATTTTGGGGCCAAAATCCAGGATGGTTCCAGGCCCCGAGGTGCTGTAGGATAATGTTCCGGGTTTGCTCTTTAAAGTATTCACCAGATCTTTCAAACTCTTGATTGGAGAATCGGCATGAACCACGAAGACGAAAGGATTCAACTCCAGGAGCCCCAGCATTGTGAAGTCATCCCATTTGTACGGCAAATTGGCCTGAATCGCCGGGGCGACAGCGTTGCATCCAACCCTCGCCAGCAACAACGTATAGCCGTCCGGCTTGGATTGTTTGACATAGGCTGACCCCACTGCCCCACTGGCCCCTGTCTTGTTGACGACCAGGACAGGCTGTCCAATATAGTTATGCGCCACGGTTGCCAGAGTCCGGGAGGCCAAATCGGAAGCCCCTCCCGGTCCATAGGGAGCCACCAGCGTGATGGGTTTTTCGGGATATCCCGCCCCAAAACAAAATAATGGCGTTGCCAGCAGTGCAATAATCCCCAAAATGGCAGAACAATACAACTTCTTGCCTGAAATGATTCGTTTACCCTCCATTTTCTCCTCCTTGATTTCTTTATTTCATTAATGATTCAATGGCCCTTACCTGCTCTTTTTGCCTATCCATAATTTTGAGAAGGACATCGTAGAGTGCTCTGGATTGTTCTTCAAAATTCATGTCTATTAGCTCATGCGTATCATCCATTGTCGCTTTATCGCATATTTCCACCCAGTCTTTCGGTATTGCATCAATTCCTTTAAAAGCTCCAGCGATGGCTCCGGCAATGCTCGCCACGCAGTCAGCATCTCTACCCAGTGAAGATCCGGCAATCATGCACTGTTTTGGATCTCCCTTTGTGATCCAGAACATGGCAAACGATTCACCCACCACTTCAAGCGAATCGGTGGGAACCCGCCCGCCGAATCGTTTCCAGAAGAGTTCTCTTACTTCCAGGATGTCCGGTGCCTGTCTTGCGTATTCCAGGCATTCGTCAATTATTTGCCCTATGTTCTCATCAACATAGGCCTTGGCCGCTTGTATAATGGAATCAACCGTGGCCTCATGCTTGAACGCCTCTGCAATACCGGCAGCAATAGCCGCTGCAGCATCGGGTGCATAGCTAAGAAGAGAAGATTGAATGGTCTGGCACATATCGAGGGAATCTTCCGCCGCTCTCTGGGGATCACAGGCATTGATTATGCCCACAGGATGGATCATCATCAGGCAATCCACATTCCCGGGCCACCGGTCGTACTTGCCGACTTCACTGGCCGGAAATCTCTTCATGTTCTCATACGTGCATTTATCTCTGGGAAGAAGGTGGAATCCAAACCAGTCCGGGTTGACATACGTAAGCCATGAATTGCGAAGGTCTTCTTTGGTGATTCTTCCTCCTTTATCGAAGATCGCCTTCATGACCAGCCACTTTCTCTCTCCTCCGTCCTCATTGGTCCCGGGGGGATAATTCAGGGCGGGCAATGTGAACAGGGGGCCGTTATGCCAGCGCAAAGTTTTCCAGCCTTGCGCTTCATAACTGATATTGGGAACTTCACCCCCCACCCAGGCTTTGACCTGTGGAAGCATTTTGTCCACCGGTTTTCCAAGAACCTCATCTATGACCTTATAATGAGCCGCTTCTATAGGCCCGCATAACCCATTATAACAATCGAAAACACCTCCGCCGCATCTGCGGGAAGGCTCTCCCAATGCCGCCCCCACGTATCCTCCCACATTGCAACCATGTACTTTTTTGAACAATTGATTGTCAATCACTCCATTTCTCCTTTCGTACGTATTTTTTGCTTTAAAGGCCTGTTGTGGTTATTTGCAAATGAATGTGGGAAAGTTGATTCCCATGACCTCCGTTTATAATAATATGTACTATCATGTTATTCTTGTCAATTGTTTTGTTTTATCCCTTTTTTTCGTCGCCCTTTATTCCCTTAACAGCCGTCCAGGATATTGTGCTTCAGGGAGATTTGCTAAAAGATCTTTGATTATTGAACATTTGACCCTCTGAACACACAGGTGCGCATCAGATATCTTAAGACCTCTCCTGTAAAATATCTTTTTTGAACATGGTGTGATGCTTTTCTGCTTGATCCATCATCCCCTTTACTATATATTTTCATCGATTTCATGCAAGTTCCTTTAATACTTCTCACCCTTGGTGCTAGTTCAAAGGAAGGAATTTTGAGATCAGGAAACATCAAAGCATTGCGAGCCGTCATCGGCATAGCCTTGGGCACTCCGGGGGGAGGCCGGTTGAGAGACAGCGCATACATGGCACGGGCGTGGCCGAATTCCGGCCCGGAGTGCTGGAGGCGCCAATCGTTTGCGGAACAGTGAGGCACGGCACAGCTCGTGAGATCACTGGTCAGGTAACAGAAGATCGGATCATCGAGCTGAAGCATTGAAACTGCCGGCAAAGGCGGTAAAAGGATAAAGGCCGTGGCCAGCATATAGGCATATAAAAGGAGAGAGAGAAATGACGCAATACAGGTTTGCCAAAGAGGAGATGACTGAATATCAATCAGTTGATGGTGAGGGCAGATATGCACGCATCCTGTTGGACCCGAAGACGATACAGGGTGCCCGATGCAGTTTCGGAGTGTTCCGCTATGAACCGGGTGTGGTTGGTCCGGCGCATGAGCACGAGACTGAGGTGGAAGTTTACTTCGGCCTGCGTGGTGCGGGAGAGGTGGAGTTTCTGGGGAAGGCCCACCGATTCGAGCCGGGAGTGGCGGTTTACATCCCACCCAAAGCCGTTCATCAAACCCGAAACGTTGGCGACGGCGAGCTGGAGTTCGCTGCATTTTTCGCACCCGCCATGGATCTCAGCTTTATCAGGGAGTGGAAAAAGGTGAAAAGTGATGATTGATCAGTTCTCCGAATATCGTTTAAGCCGGTGTTTTATACGTTACTTCAGGATATTGGCAGTATTGAATAACCCGTACTTAATATACTCTTGTACATCATTGTAATCGCCAGCGGCTGCGGCCTGGTCCTCCCGCAACGGCAAGTCATCTGCATGATGGCCGGGGAGAAGGGTTGCGGCACTTGGTGAATAGAGATTTCCTTCAAAAGGAGTGCCTCTGATGAATGCATCATCCGCCAACCGTATTGTAACTGTTCCAGGCAATATGGGCCGAATGCTTTATATCCGGGTTTTACCCTGGTCGGATCTCATTACTTCGCTCTATCAGGGTTGCCGTGATCACGGCATTCGGACCGCAACCGTCCTCTGCGCGGCGGGCAGCTTCAAGCACGCTGTGGTCTCATGGGCTGAGCCCACCATGGAGACTCGCCGCGGCTCTCGGCGAACAGAACCAATCAAGCTGAACGGGCCCCTTGAGATCGTCTCTTTTATGGGAGTAATGAGTGCCTGCGATACGGACGAGCCGGTGGGCCACTTCCACGCGTCGCTCTGCGATCCTTCGGGCCGCGTATGGGGCGCTCACCTTTTCTCGGGGCAGAACATGACCCATTCAACTGTTGACGTGGTGCTTGCGGAAATACTCAATGTCTCCCTGGCGAAGCTATACGATGAGGAGATTGATGTTGAGATTCTTCAGCCGGAGACATGAACAATACCACCCGCCCGGCCAAATGGAGAAGCGGATGGATGGATAAGTCTATGGCTCCGCCCTGTTCCATGAAAAAGGGAATGGCTCATGGCATGATTAAAGAGACTTTTGTAATTTTACATTGCCTATCGCCTCAAAAAGGTTCATCATGGCCTCAACGCCATTCTTGCCCCTTTCGGCCTGGGTGGCAAGGAACAGCGTGTGGGCAAGGCCGCCGAATATAAGGGGGAATTCTACATCTCGAGCCATTTCTACTGCATACCCTAAATCTTTTTCCATGAAATCGATCTTAAACGCAGTATCATAAGAACCGCTCACAATCATGGGCATTTTGGACTCCAACTGCATCGATCTGCCGGCACTGGTGCGAAGTATCTCATATAATTGTTCAAGATTGACGCCAAGCTTACTTGCCAGGCCGACGGTCTCGCACACCCCGATAAGATTAACCCCCACCAGAAGCTGGTTGAGCATCTTTACCGTTTCACCCATGCCGATGGCGCCCACGTGATGAACATTCTTACCCACGGCCATCAGAATGGGCCTGCACTGTTCAAAAACCTCAGTATCACCGCCCACCATAATGGTCAGAGTCCCCTCCTCCGCTCCCTTTCCACCTCCGCTTACCGGGCCGTCAATCATTTTTGCTCCTGTCTTTTCAACATGCCCGGCTAATTCTTGTGTAACCAGGGGTGATATTGTGCTCATCTCGATGAGGATTTTCCCCTCTCGCAGTGTTGCAATCATGCCGTTTCGGCCCAGGATCGACTCTTGCACATCCCGAGAGGAAGGAAGTATGGTAATAACCCTGTCGGCATGAGTTGCAACGGAATGAGGACAAGTGAGAGCGTGTGCCCCCGATGCTTCCAGTTCCTCCAGGGGTTCTTTCCGAATATCAAAGGCAAAAACCTCAAAACCCCCCTTTAATAGGTTCAAGGCCATGGGCTTCCCCATGGCGCCTAATCCGATTATTCCCACTTTTTCCCTGGCCATGCTCCTGACTACTCCATGAATTTCTTTGGTATTATATGCGCTTCAAGGGATATTGACTTTCTGACGGGAGAGCCTGGAAATCCTCTGAATGACCAATATTCAATATCGCCGTGATGGCTTACTCGACTTCATCTCCGTGAACTGCTGCTTTCTCCAGAAGCTGGGCCCTTTTGGCGGACGCGCGAGCGGTCAGATACGGGGTAAGGAGGGAAATGACCACGAGGGCCATGAGAATCAGGCAGATGGGACGGGTGAAAAACATCAAGAAAGGATTAATATCTTTGGCCTTGCTGATGATCAGGGTCCGAGCCAGGTTGGATTCCACAATGGGGCCCAGGATGACGGCCAGGCAGATGGGAGCCAGAGGGAACTCGAACTTGCGCATGGCATAGCCCAAAATGCCCACGGAAACCATGAGCCATATATCCGAGACGGCATTATTGATGGCATACGATCCCACCACTGACAGGGTGAATATTACCGGTGCCAGGACGCCACTGGGGGTCTTGACCACGCGTACAAAATACCTGGCCCCAAAAAATCCCAGGACCAAGTAAAATGTCTTGGCCAAGTACAGACTCATGATAAAGCCGTACGTAATGTCTGCGTGCTTGGTGAACAGTTCCGGGCCCGGGAGGAGCCCTTGGATCAATAGACCGCCCAGGAGAACGGCGGTTACCGCATTTCCCGGAATTCCCAGGGTCAGCAGGGGAATCAGAGAGCCGCCGGTTACGCCGTTGTTGGCCGCCTCCGAGCCCACCACGCCTTCGATATAGCCAGTGCCGAACTTTTCCGGATGTTTGGAGAAGCGGCGGGCTTCATTGTAACCCACAAAGCTGGCAATGTCTGCGCCGGCGCCGGGAATTGCGCCGATGAGGGTTCCGATAAGGCTGGAGCGCAACAGTGTTACTTTGACCAGCTTCAGATCCTCCCAGGTGGGGAGCACGCGGCCAATCTTTTCTGTGATTTCGGCGGCCTCGGCCCCTTTCCGCTCGGAGAGGTACAGTACCTGCGATACAGAGAACAGGCCGATCATGGCGATGATCACAGGGATTCCGTCATAAAGCTCCATGCGTCCGAACGTGAAACGCATGAATCCTGAGAGGGGATGCATTCCCATGGTGCTGATCAAAAGCCCGATCAACCCGGACATGAGCCCCTTAACCAGGGATCTGCCCGCCAGGGATGCGATGATGGTGAGGCCGAAAATGCCCAGCCACATGAACTCCGGGGCACCGAAGCGCAGCGAGAACATGGCCAGCGGCTGGGCAACAAAGATGAGGATGGTAGTGCTGATGGTTCCTCCCACAAAAGAGGCATACACTGCAGCGCCCAGAGCCCTGCCGGCCTGGCCTTTCTTGGTCATCTCGTACCCGTCAAATACTGTGGCCGCCGCCGCGGGTGTGCCCGGTGTGCGTACGAGAATGGCGGCAATGGAGCCGCCGTATATGGCACCGCAATAGACCGCTCCCAGCAAGATAAGCCCGGAGGCCGGGTGCATACCGAAGGTAACGGGAATCAGCAAAGCAACGCCCATGGTCGCCGTAAGGCCCGGCAGGGAACCGATGATGATCCCACCGGCCGCGCCAAAAAAAGCAATCAGCAGGTTCTGCCATTGCAGTGCCACAAGGGCTCCGCTGTATATCTGGTCAAACATGAAAAGATCTTCTCCTTGATATTAAAACGCTATCCCCTCAGGAAGCGGAACCTTAAGAAAATTTGTGAAGACCAGATAGATAAAAAACAATACTACAAAGCTGGACAGAGCAATGGTCCTCACTTTCCTCACCCCCAGCAGCCGGATCATCGCCGGCAGATACACCAGGGTGGTGAGAAAGAAGCCTACTGATGGCATAATGAGCAGGTAGACAATTGATCCACCAAGCATGATGACGACCTTTCTGATCACCTCCTGTTTCCAGAAAGGGAGTTTTTCCCCCGGCTCGAGTGGAACCTGAAGGCCTTCCCGCTTTTCCCTGATGCCCGCGAGTATTAACTTTCCCAGCAGGATGCATGTCATGAGAGCAAGCAACCCGATGATGATCCGGGGGAAATATGCGGATTCATGTGGATAGGAAAGTGCTTCCCAGTATGCCAGCAAGCAAACAGCCAGCACAAAAATGACCGCATAAACGTCCTTTCTCCGCATCAAGCCTTTCCTCCGGATCTTCGTAATATAGTGCCCTTATATGCCGAAGGCCGACCGTATCCTCCGATGCCCGGCCCGGCCGGCAACAATGTTCTATTTGAGCTCGTCAATTAACGTATCCACGTCATTCTGGAGATTTTTTATAAATGTACCGAATTCATCGGCACTCAGCCATGCCAGGGTCAGCCCGATTTTGTTGGCTCTCTCTTTGAATTCAGGATCATTTGCCGCTTTCTCGAAGGCATCACGCAGTATCTTGAGCCTATCCGCCGGCACCCCGGCAGGAGCTGCCATCCCTCGGGTGGAGGCCCCGATGATATCTTTACCGAATACCTCTTTAAATGTCGGGGTGTCGGGATTCATGTGATATCGTTCTTTCCACATCTGAACCAGGCATCGCTCCTTGTCTTTGTACTTGATCACATCGAAGGTATTGGTGATGGTAAAATCGCCGTGCCCGCCCATGAGTGCGGCATTAGCGGGAGCCGATCCATGGTAGAAAACAGCAGAAAATTTGACTCCGGTCGCTTTTTCCATCTTGACCAGGGCCAACCTGTCGTCGGACACCGGGCCATCAAGCGAGCATATCACCTTGCCCGGATTTTTGCGCGCGTATTCGATGAGGTCCTTGATGGTTTTGAAGCGGTCGTCATCAATGCGCACCAACACCGTGTTGGGATCGATGATGTTGCACCCGATGGGGACAAAGCTCTTGACAGGATGATAGGCCACCCCTTCCCGGAGCGCGTATACCATGTTTAAAGCCGGCAAATTGACAAAGCCTATGGTGTAGCCATCCGGTTTGCTCCGGGACAGTTTTGTCCATCCGACCTGGCCGCTGGCTCCGGGAAGATTCTTGATGACCACGGGCTGCCCGAGGTACTTCTCCATATAAACGGCGATGGTCCTCGCCGCCACGTCCGTGCTGCCTCCGGCACTGAAGGAGACGGTCATGGTAATCGGCTTGTCCGGAAAAGCCGATGCCGGCGACGACAGGATTCCCCATGCCATGAACAGTGAACATACAATTGCAAGTATAATCTTTCCCTTTTTCATGATAACCCTCCTTTAATAAAAAAATAACTGGTGAAGCACGGTTTGCATTATAAGGTTTTTTCCCTATCACCCTCCATCCAAAAATGCCTGAAAAGGATCCGGTATTGATCACTTCCATATTTTTCATTCAATATCGCTTTTTCATGCCCCATAAAATCTGAGCAGGAGGATAGAAATTTGGCTGAATAATTAAGAACATAGCAGGTTGAATAAGTCAAGTAAATTGTGACGATCGGTTTTTTTGTTTATTTTACGGTATAATCCCAATCTTTATACATTCTCGTTTCCTTTCATCGAACAGATCAAAGGCTTCATGGAGGTTTGCAAGGCAGAATTTGTGGGTGATGAAATCTTCGATGGGAAATTTTTTCGAGTTTATTATCCGGATCCCCTGTTCCATAGCGGGTCTTCGCGGTCCCAGGGCGCCATAAATATTCAGCTCTTTTTGCACCAATTTACTCATAAAATGTGATTCGATGGGTATGTTTGTCCAGTTCAATCCCACCTGAGTCACTGTCCCTGCAGGACGGGCGTAACTCAGCGCATGTTGAAAAGCAAGGGGATGTCCGGATGTCTCTACTACAACGTCGGCCAATTCTCCATTCGTATAGGTCATCACTTTTTCGACTGGATCCTCTTCTTCACTGTTGATCGTATAATCCGCTCCCAGTTTTTCAGCCAAATCAAAACGGATCCGATCTCCGCTCAAGCCTGTGGCGATGATCGGATGGGCGCCGACGTCTTTGGCCCCAATGACGCTGCCCAATCCTTGGCCTCCGACTCCAATTATCACCACGGCATGGCCTTTTTTTACCCCGCCCCTGAATTGAGTATAGTATATCCCGTTGCCCACATTGTTTCCAAGACAGCCCGCTTCGGATGGGACGTCCTCATCGACCCTGTGCAAATGTGTTCCCCCCCGAATGTAGATATACTCTGCGAACCCGCCGAATAAATGGGGATACTCCGCGCACGGACGGCCGGGAGATCGTTTTCTTGCCTCGCAGAGGCGGGCATTTCCTTCCAGGCAAACCCTGCAAGTTCCACATCCGTCCGTTCCGCCGGGAACAACCCTGTCTCCTTCTTTC
The DNA here is from genome assembly GCA_019310535.1 of Deltaproteobacteria bacterium. Taxonomy (GTDB): domain Bacteria; phylum Desulfobacterota; class JAFDED01; order JAFDED01; family JAFDED01; genus JAFDED01. The sequence goes on along the minus strand of JAFDED010000029.1, from coordinate 45,541 downwards.
AGTTGATACCGGTCCTTAGCCCTGGAACCAATATCCACAATACGTCCAATCAATTCATGCCCCATGATGACAGGATATTGCACATCGGGATGAAGCCCTTTATACACGGGCGGGTCGGAGCCACATATCGTACACATCTCAACCTGTAATAGGACATCGTTTTCTCCGACTTTTGGAACTTCAAATTCCCTGATCGTAAACGTGTGAGGTGCTTCCAAAATTGCAGCCACAGCTTTTCCTTTTGTCATGAATAATTTCCCCTCAGCTTTCGCACCTCTTTAATGAATTGCGAGGGTAGGCTAAGGCCGACCGGGCGATCGCATGCCCGGCCGGCATCGGCCTTTTATTTGAGCTCGTTGATCAGGGCATCCACATCCGCCTGAAGATTCTTCATAAATTGCCCGAATTCCTCGGCATCCATCCAGGCCAGCGTCAGGCCGACCTTCTTGGCCCTCTCCTTATATTCCGGGTTATGAGCTGCTTTTTTGAAGGCATCCCGTAAAATTTTCAGTCGATCTGCCGGTACTCCGGCCGGCGCCACGATGCCGCGGGTGGATGAGCCGATAAGCTCTTTCCCGAAAACCTCTTTAAAGGTCGGAGTATTCGGGTTCATGTGATACCTTTCTTTCCATAACTGGACTAAGCACCTTTCCTTGTCCTTGTAAATGATAGTATCCTGGGTGTTGGTAATGATAAAATCCGAATGCTTGCCAAGCAACGCGGCGTGGGCCGGGGCCGCCCCATTATAGGCCACGTAAGAGAACTTGACACCGGTCGCCTTTTGTATCTTGACCATTGCCAACTGGTCGTCGGACAGCGGGCCGTCAGCCCCGCAAATCACCTTGCCCGGGTTCTTGCGCGCGTATTCGATGAGGTCCTGAATGATCTTGAAGCGATCATCATCGATGCGCACCATGACCGTGTTGGGATCGATGATGTTGCACCCGATGGGGTCCCAGCTCTTGACCGGATGGTAAAGGACCCCTTCCCGGGCTGAATATACCATGTTTAGCGCCGGCATGTTGATAAAGCCGATGGTGTAGCCATCCGGCTTGCTCCTGGCCAGCTTGGTCCATCCCACCTGACCACCGGCTCCGGGTAAGTTCAGAACCACAATGGGCTGTCCAAGATACTTCTCCAGAAAAGGCCCCATGGTCCGGGCCGCCACGTCCGTGCTGCCGCCAGCCTTGTATGAGAGATCCCCCATGCGATGAACATGGAGCATACAACTGCAAGTATAACTTTTCCTTTTTCCATGATAACCCCCTTTAGTAAAAAATAATCAGTGAAGTAAGGGTTTACATCGACACTTTTTCCTTATCACCCCCCCGTCTACCAATGCATGAAAAAGGTTAATGTTTTGATCAACCCCATACCCATCATTCATTATTGCTGTTTTCCGGACCCATGGAATTAATGGCTAAAGGTTAAATGCTCCTTCTTTCACTTGAAAGGCATGACATTATTTGTGCCGACATATAAATAATCGTGCCCTCTTTAGTCTCTCATGGTGAGCATATTGATAGAAATGCAGAGAAATAATTATGACCACAGCATGATGAATAAGTCAAGAAAATTGTTGCCGATAATATTGTAAGAATCTTTTTTTTAATTTCGTACCGTGCTATCAGTCTAATGATTTTCCAAATAACATGCCAAATATCCTGCCGGTGCTCCATGGTCAAGGATGACATTGCTGCTGATTAAAAAAACAGGATTCCCGGCATTTTCATGCTTTTTTTCATTGATTTTTGCATCCAAATCTGCTGGAATCGCCTTCGAGTGATGTTTCATCGCGGTCTGGAGAGACGAAACAAATCGACGTTGCGGTATTCCGGTGCACTGAAGGAAGTTAATTGACAGATTGCCCCGTCATCTTGTAAGTTCATTATCGGCTGTTGTAATTCATGGTTTTCAGCTGGCATCACCAGCATCACCGGCATCAAAGGAGGAGATATGGGCAAGGTAGACATAGAGTATAACAGCAGATCCGTTGAAACACTTGAGACAATGAAGCGGATGGGGCTCTTGTTGGTGGCTGTGGACCCTAAAGGCAAGCCCAACGCCATGACCATCGGGTGGGGAAGCCCGGGCATCATATGGAGACGCCCTATTTTTACGATACTGGTGAGGGTCAGCCGTTACACCCACCAATTGTTGGAGAATTCCGGAGAATTCACCGTCAACGTGCCGCCCCAAGGCCTTAAGGCTGCGGTGGCGGACTGTGGGGTCCGCTCAGGACGCGATGTGGACAAATTCGCCGCGCATGACTTCACCGCCGTCCCGGGCCGTAAGGTCCAGGTACCCATAATCGGGCAGTGTGTAGGCCATTATGAATGCCGAGTCGTATACCGGACACACATGGCCCGTTCCCTATTGGATCCGGCCCTGCATGACGACTGCTACCCAAAAGGGGATTACCATACGATATATTTCGGTGAAATCCTGGCGGCATACTGGGAGGATTGAATCATTTCTCGGCTCATTGTCGCGGCGAGGCGCTTTGCCTTGGGAAATAGTGTGCACATGAGGCCTGCATCATGAAAATTGTCATTATGGGAGCCGGGGCGGTGGGAGGCGTGGTGGGAGCCTTCCTGGCCCGCAGCGGCGAGGACGTAACCCTTATAGGGCGTGAATCGCACGTGCGGGTCATTGAGGCCAACGGATTGGAGGTCTTCGGGGTCGCCCAGGCACGGGCCAGGGTCAGAGCGATTACCGATCCCTCGGTCGTCAAGGAAGCGGACTTCCTGCTGATAGCAGTCAAAGCACGGGACACGGCCGCCGCCCTGGGAGCGCTGGGCCATCTCAGGCCCGGTTGCGTTGCATCGCTCCAGAACGGGGTGGCCAAGAACGATCACCTTGCCGCACAATTTGGCCGCGAGCCAGTAATCGGGGCAATGACGGGCATGGGAGCCACCGTTGAACAACCCGGTAAGATACGTTATACCATGGACAATCCCACCTTCTTTGGCGAACTGGATGACTGCCGCAGCCGCCGGGTCGAGGAGATAGTTGCCACATTCAACACGGTGGGGCTTCCGGCACAGGTCCCGGAGAGCATAGCCGGGGCCGAATGGTCCAAGATGGCCTTCTGGCTTTCTACGGCGCTGTTGTCAGCACTGACCAGGCTGGAAATTTATAAGGTGCTGATACATAAGGGGCTGGCTACGCTTTTCGCCACCATCGTCAAGGAGGCGGGGGCCGTGGCTGCGGCCTGCGGCGTGCATCTGTCTGATTTTCCTCCCATCCTTGCCGGATCCATCTACGAGGCTCCTCTGGAAAAGGCGGCGTTGAAACTTATGGACGCGGGACGGCAGTTCGAGACAAAAGGTTTTACCCGCGCTGTCAACTCCGTGCTTCAGGATGTTCTGGCAGGCAGGAGGACCGAAATGGAAGAGACGGGCGGCGATCTTGTCCGGCGCGCCCGAGAGAAAGGCATCCCCGTCCCCGTTACCGAAATGGCGGTAACCCTGCTGCGGGGAATCGATGCGTACCACTGAAGGAAGGGGCATTGCGGAGAATGAGCATTGACGGAATTCGGAGGGTAAAGAAAAAATGAAAACTAATTCCAACGTCATCGATGTGGATATACTCATTATTGGAGGAGGCAGCGCGGGAGCCATGGCGGCCATCAGGGCCAAGGAGCTCGATCCCGGCCAGAGGGTGGCGGTCTTCGAGAAAGGAGATATCCTTTACTCGGGATGCATCGCCCGTGGAATGGACGCCCTGAACATAGTGGCCGTGCCGGGCATTTCCACGCCGGAGTTATATGTGGAGGCAAATCGCATGTCCTGCGAGGGGGTTATGGACGAGCCTCCCAGCTATCGAATGGCACAGCGAAGCTGGGATGTACTGAAACTATTGGAGAAATGGGACGTGTGTTTCCCAACTGACGCCAATGGCAATTACGAGGTACTCAAGGTACATCCCAAGGGGCGGTTCGCCGTGACCATGAAGGAGCCCGAGCTCAAGGCCATTCTAGCCCGCCGCCTCATGGAACAGGGTGTGAAGGTTTTCAACCGCACCATGGCAATCGATCTCCTGAAAGAGGACGAGCGGGTCGCCGGCGCCGTGGGGTTCAACATCCGCACCGGTGAGCGATTGATCTGCCGAAGCCCGGCGGTGATCCTTTCGGCCGGCGGAACGGCTCGCTTCGGCCTGCCCAACAACGGCTACCTGTACGGCGTGTACGACTTCCCCGGAAACACCGGCGATGGCTATTGCCTGGGCTACCGCGCCGGGGCGAAGCTCTCGGGCTTCGAGTACACTATCGTTTATTACATCATCAAGGACATCAATGCGCCGCTCCTGTATATAACCATGACCCGCGGAGCCCGCCTGCTGGACCCGCAAGACGTGGATCTGCCCGACGCCCATGTGTCCATCAAGGGCATGCTGGAGCAGCACAGGAAAAACCGAGGGCCTCTCCGTATCCGGATGAGCCACCTGACCGAGGAGAAGATCTCGGAGATCGAGGGGATCCTTTTCACCACCGAACGGCCCGTCATGGAGCGCTTTTTTAAGGGCAGGGATGTCAACTTCCGTTCCGGAGACATCGAGCTGTGGCCAACTGAATGCTACCTGTGCGGAGGGCACGGCCTCACGGGTATCATGGTAAACGACCGCGCGGAAACAGCGGTGCCCGGCCTTTACGCTGCAGGCGACACCTCTCTGGTGGCCAGGGGGCATCTGAGCGGTGCGTTCGTTTTCGGTCAATTTGCCGCCGAAAGCGCCACCGCTTACGCGCGCACTGCCGGCCGACCGTCAGTGGACCCCGATCAGGTTGACCGGGCGCTCAAGGGCCGAATCTCTTCCCTGACGGAACAAGGCAACGGCTCCGTCTCCATAGAGGAGTTCGAGTACAAGGTGAGGCGTCACATTAACGATTATATCTCGCCTCCCAAGAACGAATACAAGCTTAACAGGGCCTTGTGGTGGATGGATCGGTTTGAGAACGAGTTGAAGAGCGGTCTGGTTCGCATAAAGAGCGAGCATGATCTCTTCAAGGCCTTTGAGATAGAGAATATAATTCTCTCAGCCCGACTCGCCGCCACTGCCTCCCTGGAGCGGCGTGAGACCCGCTGGGCGCCCTGGCACTTCCGGTCCGATTACCCTGAGAAGGGCGGCGATGAGTGGATCAAGCACATCGTACTCACAAAGGGAGAAACCCCGGCGGACGTTACAGTTTCTTACCAGGCAGTGGAACGCATGGCACTCCCGGAAGCATCAGAGTAATAGCCCTGACCTAACCCCGGATGACTCGTTGTTAATTCGGTGGCAAGTTGGCAGCAATCGAATGCTTTCGGTACTTTACGATTAACAAGGGATGGTATGATTACTGCGCCATTCATGACAGATAACAAGGAGAAGACTCATGACCAATCTTCTGGAAGCGCTGAGCGACAACATTTGTATTGACAGGGACAAGTGCATATTCTGCGGGGATTGCGTGGAGCGATGTGTGCTGGACAACATCCGGCTGCAGCTATCGCCATGCCGCCAGGCCTGCCCGCTGGGGGTCAACTGCCACGGTTACGTGAAGCTGCTGGCGGATGGCGAGGGCCTCAAGGCTATGGAAGTGCTGAGGGAAACACTTCCGTTCCCTGGGATACTTGGCCGCATTTGCTCACAGCCCTGCGAGGATACATGCCACCGCAACGTCACTGAGGGTGCGCCCGTGGCCATACGGGCTCTGAAGCGCTATCTGGCCGACCGACATGGGTCCGAGGTGTCCGATCCGGATATCCCGGGTGATAGTGGCCGCCGAGTGGCCGTAATAGGCTCCGGGCCGGCAGGGATGATGACAGCGTACGAACTGCGCCGCTTCGGCCACGGTGTAACCGTTTACGAGGCCGATGATCAGCCGGGCGGGATGCTGCGGTGGGCCATCCCGGAGTTCCGTCTCCCAGGCGATGTGCTGAAGCAGGAGTTGGACCTGCTGCGGCGCATGGGGGTGGAGTTTTCCTGCGGCACACAAGTAGGCAGGGATGTTTCTCTGGATAAGCTCAAGGGCCAGCACGACGCTGTTGTGGTGTGCACCGGCGCGGGTGAACCCGCCCGGCTGGGCATTGATGGTGAGGATATGGAGGGGATTTATCACGGCCTCCCCTTCCTCCGCGCCGTTCGCGAGGGAACACCGCATCGGGTGGGATCAAAAGTCCTGGTGGTCGGCGGCGGTAACGTGGCGGTCGACGCGGCACAGACGGCATTCCGCCTCGGGGCGCAGGACGTCCGAATGGTCTGCCTCGAGAGTCGTGAAGAAATGCCCGCTTTTACCTGGGAACTTGCCGGGGCGCTGGGCGAAGGCGTTAAGGCGGAGTGCTCCTGGGGACCGCTGCGGTTCGATACCAGGGACGGCAAAGTGGCGGGCCTTGAGTTCCAGAGATGTGTTCGGGTATTCAATGAGAACGGTGCGTTCGACCCGGCTTTTGATCAGTGCCAGACCATCCGTTTTGATGCGGACACGGTCATCATTGCCGTTGGCCAGAAAGCTGGTGCGCCTCTGCTGGAAGGACCTGACATGGTCAAGGGCGGCCTCGTGGCGGTGGATCCAGTTACCTTGGAGACGGCCGAAAATGGGCTCTTTGCAGCCGGCGACGCTGTCAGCGGTCCGTCGTCAGTGGTGGAGGCCATGGCACAGGGGAGGGAGGCGGCCATCTCAGTCCACCGAATGCTCTCGGGTGAGCCCTTGCGATACGGCAGGGCCTATGAAGGGCCTTACATCCGTGATTTTCCCATTGATGTATCAGGAGCAATACAGCGGGAGCGGGTGGCCATTCCCACTGTGGGCAGGGGAACACAGGGGGACTTCCGCGAATTGGAGGCGTCCCTTGACGACGATGCCGCCCGCCGGGAGGCGGAGCGCTGTTACTCATGCGGCGTTCCAGTGGGACATTACAGGACGTGCTGGTTCTGCCTCCCCTGCGAGGTGGTGTGCCCTACCGAGGCCCTCTATGTGGAGGTCCCGTACTTGCTGCGGTAGCGGGTTTAATAACCGCACCTGCTTTACATTGCCACCCGGATTTCAGTTTATTCGTCATGTAAAAAACGTTGGGGCGTGGATTTGATTAGGTAATATGATAGGCTGCCTCAACACGATTTATAGAGGTAGACAATGGGAAGGATTACCAAGGCTGCGCCGCATCTTTCGGAAGAGGAGGTTCTAGAGAATATCAAAAGAACCGTGGGTTTTTGGAGGGTCCAAAAATGGCTGGTCATATGGAATGGCCTGGTAGCTCCACGCCCGGCAAATGAGATCGCCTTGCATACTGGACTTGCCGAGCAAACCGTTCACAATTTGATTTCCCAATACAATCGGCTGGGGCCCGGAGCCGTGGAAGGGCCGGGGAAGGGAGGGCGTCGCCGGTCGTATTTGAGTCTTGAACAAGAGGCAGCTTTTTTGGAGCCGTTCAAACAGAAAGCTCTTACCGGTCAGATTGCTACAGCCACAGAAATAAAGGACGCGCTGGAAGCGATTTTGGAGCACAAGGTCCATAAAACCACCGTGTATCGGATTCTCAAGCGACAAGGGTGGCGTAAAGTCGCACCAAGGCCTTTTCATATCCAAACCAAGCAAGAAGAACAGGAGGCATGAAAAAAAATCCCCCGATAAAAAAAGAAAAATCCTTGCCGAAAAAGACCCGGAAGACAGCCGTCCTGTCTTGATATTTGCCCAAGACGAAGGTCGTTTTGATCGTATCAGCGATACGAGGCGGACGTGGTCGCCACCGGGATGCCGGCCACGCTCACCCAGGCAAGTAACCAGAAGTTACCTGTATGCCTATGTGGCAGTTTGTCTCGGATTAGGCCAAATGACCGCTTTGATACTGCCCCCTGCAAATACCGAAATGATGAAGATAGTTTTACATCAGGTTTCACAAGACTATCCGGATTATTTCATCCCGATGCTTGTAGATCAAGCCGGTTGGCACAGGTCGAAAAAACTGGAAATGCTTGAGAATATAAATCTTATTGAACGACCATCGCACAGCCCGGAATTGAATCCTGTGGAACATATATGGGAAGAGTCGCGAGAGAAGAGCTTCCCTAATAAAGCATTAAAGCATTTATGTCGCTTGACGAAGTTAAAGAACTTTTGTGTGAGGGGTTTTATGCCCTGTACGAGGATCAAGATAAACTACGGTCTTTGACCAGTTTTCCGTGTCTAAATATTACTTGTTAGAACGCAGCTTAGTATGAATCAATAGCCCTCGGAGAATTCACTATCAGTGGTTTCCAGAACAAAAACCTACGCAACTAGAACTAGGGTTTCCCGAATACTGAAACGTCTTCGTATGCGCAGCACATCTTCCTGTATGAAAGAACATCTTTTCTGCCAGAAAAAACACGAATTTCATAATTATAAGGGACTAATAAGAAGCGATTAAATCTTCTGGACCTTTTTGCAGGCAGGGGGGGCGAATCAGAGCTTTTCCCCGCAATTGTTGCAGAATTTAGATCCGGGCAGAGCCTCGGCGTTGCACTTAGAGCAGTGCCGTTCCACCTTTCCCACGGGAGTGCCGCATGCATGGCAAAAACGGGCTTCGGAGGGCAGATCAGCATTGCAATTTTCACACTTCTGCATCACCACGATCTGATGCCCGCAGTTGGAGCAAAAGCGCGCATCCACCGGGAGCTTGGTATGACATCCTGGGCATTCAATTTTTCTTTTGCGAGCGGCGGGCTTGCCCTCAGGGTCTTCAAAGGCCTGCCGCAGCATCCCCGGTATCATCATACCGAGGCCTGCACCCAGGCCGAGTCCCATGCCTTCGGACGCGGTTCCACCTGCGCCTCCCGTGCCAGGCCCTCCCCTGGCAGCATCACCAATAGCCTGAGCGGCCCTGAATTTAAAGAAGTCGTTTAGGTTCCCCACCGCTCCCATGCCGGACTTGGCGTCGATCATCCTCTGCACGTCGTCTGGCGGGGTGATGGAGTTGATGTAGAAATCAAGAAGTTCAATACCGTAACGCTCAAAGTCTTCCCGGCACCGCGTTTTCATGAGCGCGGCCAGCTCGTCATAATATTGCGGCAGTTCCAGGAGGGTGCGCAGGTTTTCTCCCAGCATGTCATTGAGGCGGGAGACTATGACATCGCGCAGAAAATCGGATATCCTTTCCACGGATACGATGCCCTGCGTTCCCACAAAGGTGTTGATGAAAAGGAGCGGCTGAATAATCCGCATGGTGTATCGGCCAAATCCCCGCAGACGCACCAGCCCCAGCTCTGCATCCTTAAAAGCCACGGGATCCTTGGTGCCCCAGCGCAAATTGCTGAAAATCTTCAGGTTCACAAAGTAAATTTCAACGCGGAACGGGCTCCTGAAGCCAAAGGGAAGGCTGAGCACCTTGGTGAGGATGGGGAGGTTCAAGGTGGATAAAGTATGGCGTCCCGGGCCAAGCACGTCATAACCCTTGCCGTCGCGAAAGAAAACGCCGGCTTGGTTCTCTCGCACGATCAACTGTGCCCCCATCTTTATCTCGGCCGACCCTTTCTCAGGAATGCGGTGAACCATCTCATTGCCGGTATCATCCAGCCATTCGATCACTTCCATGAACACGCTCATCATGCCCCCCTCTGTTCAAGGAAAAGTTTTCGACGGGACAGCAGAATAGATAATATCTTTTAAAAAATCAGGTTTTATCCTGTTATCCTATCAATAATTTTCTTGTACTGCGCATCATCTCTCTTTATGAACCCCAAGAAATAAATCGCTCCGTCTCCTCCATTTTTGATCCAGGCGGTCGATGGAATCCCGGGCCTTTTGAATGGAGTCCAGCGTAACTTCCGCTGCCAGGCTGTTCAACGCTGCCCGGATAGTATCGAGATACTCGGCCACGTCGAGGTCATACCGGTAAATTTCGGCCAGCTTCTCGTCATCAATCTTCACGCTGTCGAACAGCCCTCCGTAACCATATCGGGCGTATCGGATGGAATCTGCAATCCTCTGCATCGTCCGTTCAAGGCGATCCAGGTCATCCAGATATTCCAGCCGCGTCCCCCTTTCTTTCATCGAACTCAGCCGACGGCGCTCACCATCCAGTCCATCGGCCAGCCAGGTTCTGAAGCGCTTGTCCGTATCCCGGCGAGCCTCGCGATCCTGGTAGGTGCCGACGTCAGGGATCATCCGCGCAAACCGCCGCATCCTGTCCGCCAATGTTTCTGGCGCTCCCATCCAGTGCCCTTTCTATTAAAGTTCAAGGATTTTTAAAAGCCAAACATTAATAGACACCTAACAATTAAGGAAAGATAAAAGATAGAGGATAAATGCAGTTTTGACCATGTTCGACATTTATTAGGAGATAAAAAATCGGCAATTGCTTTCATTATCGACAATAAAAAAATAGATTTATCCTTTGACCTTTTTCCTTTAACCTTGATCCTCTCTTAATTCCAGCAGCTTTCCGCACTCCTGACTTCGCCGGATAACAAACCCTGCGAGATCCACCACCCTGGGGAGGCGGTCTATGAGGGCTGAGTCGCTGGTGGCCACGGGTCCTCTATGCTCCAGAAGGATCTTCTCGGGCACCGGTACGGCCAGGGCATCCCCAACCATGTTGCAATGTCCGATCTTCTCCCGGATCAGTGAAGCCAGCTCGCCGCTGCGGGCGATGGGGGAGTCGAAGAGGAACTTAACACGCTTCGGACCCAACGCCCTGATGGCCTCCAGGATCAGCGCTATGGCACGCTTGCCCGTCTCTTCCAGCCGGTAACCGCCGGAAACTCCGGCCACATCTCTTACCCATCCATCATCACACAGCAATACCGGAATTCCCCTCATGGAAGACTCCACCGTGATCAGGACATTATATCCATCCACCGCCAGTGCCTTCCCTCGAATCCTCTCCGGCAGCTCCAGATGTGACTTGCGCTGGGAACATATCTTTACAGCAAAGACCCCGCGGTGCAGTATTTGCCTGTGGATGCGATCCAGCTTGTAGCGGTTTCCCACCAATTCCAACGACCGGGCACGCGGGTATCCTTTCTCCAGCAGATAGCGGAAATCCGCGGCGCCAGCCATAAGCGCCGTAAAGTTCAAAGCCCCGTAGCCCATTGCCAGCAGGATCCACTGATCCTTGAACACACGGGGCATTCCCGGCGTGCCATTCTCTTGAGTATCAGGTGATCAAAAATCGGTGACCTCCCCGCCGGGGATTTCACGTCGGTTGTTAGTGTTTACGTCCAAGGTGAAGCCGGGCTCGATGATGCCGGATTCCGTATATCCCCGCGCCTCCCAGTAACCCGTTACCACGTGATCCGTGAACTGGATGGTGCCCAGCCATTTACAGCTTTTGTACCCATAAAGATGTGGAATCACCATGCGGAGGGGGCCGCCGTACTCGGTCTCCAGCGGCTCGCCTCTCACGCCGGTGGCCATGAGGACTCGGGGATGATCCAAGTCCGTAAGGGACACGGTGGTACGGTAACCCTCATTAATGCTGACGAATACGACGTGGCTGGCCGCCGGTTCAACAGCTATGGTATTCAGGAAATCTCGCCACAGTATCCCGTCCCAGTCGGCGCGCACCGACCACCCTGAGACCGAAGTGAGCCGAGCGTTGACAGTGGTCCTGGGGAGACCCTCCAACTCCTTCCACGTAAAGCGCTTCTCCTCCTTCACCATGCCGATGCTCGCCAGGGTATATTCGGAAGGATCGACACTGATCATGCCCCCCGCCTTGAACACCGGTACGTTCAGCCGTTTGAGAACCGACATGTATAAGACCTCTTCCATTGAATAATATGCGTCTTTTATATATCAATTTTGTTAAGATTTCAACACTTTTCTGAACAGGGCTTTCCCCACAATTTCATGGTAATTTACCAAAATACTTTTTGATTTTAATAGCATAAAGCAATCCGGAAGTGAAACAGGAGTTACCCCATAATTTCCAAAGGGAAAAGGGGTAATTGTGGATCCGGAGGATCACCTCCCGCTCCGGGGTGGAGTAACGGAGCCCATGGGTGGCCCGGACAATTTAATTTGCTATTGACAGGCAGGCTCCCCCATATTGACGCTCATCCCGGATAATGGTATACAGGTTTGGCTAACTCACAAGAATTCGGAGTCCCCGCAAATAAATCTTTCGCTCGTTCCCGATATTTGCAAATCGTGTCGGGACAGAAGCAATCTTGTTATCCATGAATTCATGACGCAATGTTAAAATTCGAATTTTCTAGTCTCGAATCTCGAAATTGCTTCTGGATAGCTGGCCTTCTGAGCTTTCTTCTGGCTGCCGCCGTTGCTCTGATCCGTTATCAGCATGGTATGTGGGGCTTCGGATTCGAGGGCGTCTCTTTCCGTCCGTCTCCTTCCCTGCGACTTTTCGGCCTGGCGACGTTGACCATACTGGTCATTTTGTGGGTTTTTCTTTTGATCCGGTGCGGATTCCCCCCTCTCATTCGCACAATCTTGAAGAATCAAAGGCGGTACCTTGTACTTCTTTCCTTGCTGTTTAGCTTTTTTCTGTTCAGTAATATTTGTTTTCCTAAATTCGGGCTTAACCTCCCCCCTCCTACGCCGCGGTTCTTTGCCATTTCTTTTCGGAATTTACTGATTCACGTCTTTTGGGTCGCAGGGGTACTGCTGATTGCCGCATCCCTTTTTGAACGAATATACCGGAGACAGGCGGAAGCCCTGGATAGCCTGCGGCGGCGCTTGATGCGGATTGCAGGAAGACCATTTCCCATTTTCCTCTGTGTTCTGGCCATAACCAATTTTTTTGCATGGTTTCTCTTCTGCCACATGCCCTCCATCGGGGACGAGGTCTCCATGGTCTTCCAGTCCAGGATATTTGCCGGGGGTGATCTCTTTCTTCATCCGCCGCCGCATGTGGAATTTTTTGCCCTTGAACACATCATGGATGAGGGGCGATGGTACTCCGTGTACTCCCCGGGCCACCCCATAATGCTGACCCTGGGGCAGTGGATCGGGGCCCCATGGCTGATCAACCCATTGGCGGGCTCAGTCTCGGCCATTTTGATCTACTGGCTGGGAAAGGAAACGTACGGGGAAAAAACAGCCCGGTTGGGTATGCTCCTGGGGAGTCTCTCCCCTTTCTTGTGGTTCATGTCGGCCAGCTTCATGGCTCATCCCACGGCCCTGCTGTTCGCAACCCTGTTTTTGTGGAGCGCGGCTCGATGTATCCGCACCTTGTCTCCCCGGGCGGGGCTTGCGGCAGGGTTGTGCCTGGGCATGATGTTTATCATTCGCCCGCTTACCGCCCTGGGGATCGGCCTGCCCACGGCTTTATGGTTTATGGCCAGGATTGTTCGGAGACCCAGGCGGACTGTCGGCGCGGCAGCGGCGGGTCTTCTGGGATTTGCAGCCTTCGCTGCCCTGTTTCTGCTATACAATAATGCGCTCACGGGCGACGCCTTCACCTTCGGCTATGAGGCCCGATTCGGGTCCGCCCAGTCCATGGGCTTCGGGCCTCGGTCCTGGGGGGTGGTACATACGCCGTGGAGGGGCCTGATGAACACCGCCAGCAACCTGTGGGGGCTCAATGAATTCCTCTTCCAGTGGCCCATTCCGTCTTTGTGCTTTATTTTTATCGCGGCCGCGGCCCGTAAGCGCAACCCGTGGGATGCTTTTTTCTTCGCCCCGATCCTTTCAGTCATGGCCCTGTATTTTTTTTACTTCGGGCAGGACCTCCACCTGGGACCGAGGTACTTTTTCGAGCTCATCCCGTGCCTTTGCTTGCTGACGTCGCGGGGCATCCGCAGCACTCCAGCCTTCGTGCGCGGTCTGGGGTTCAGAGTGGACACTGTGAATGCCCGGTGCTTCGTGGTATTCCTCCTGGCCGTATCAGTGGTGTTCGCCCTTTCCCACCGGGTGCCGCTGTGGATGGAGAGGTATGCCCGGTTTGTCAATCCCCGCATCGCCCGCCAGGTCAAGCAGCGCGGTCTGCACAATGCCTTGATTTTCGTGGATCCGGGCTTTCGCGGGTGGAGCGGGATGTTCTGGAACTCCCCCCGGCTGGACGACGATGTGCTGTTCGCCCGCGACCTGGGATACCGCAACATGATCCTCCGCCGGGCTTATCCCCACAAAACGTGTTATCGATTAGTACGGGTTCCCGCGGATGACCAATTGTACTGGCACCCGTGCAAAGCGGAGGCGCCGTGAACCGGACCCATCGCGCCATAGCGGCCCTTCTTTTATTGGCGCTGGCACTGCAGTGCATCATGAGCATGCGCCAGAAATCGCTCACCGAAGATGAATATGTACACATCCCTGCCGGGCTTTCTTACTTGCGCACCAATGATTTCCGGCTTAATCTGGATGAGCCTCCCCTGATGAAGCTGCTTGCCGCCGCGCCCCTCCTGGCGTGGCGCCCGAAATTGTATCTGCCGTTGGAAGACCCGAGTTGGCATGAGAAAAATGCCTGGCGTTTCGCCCGACGATTTTTTGATACACATCGCCGCGACCTGGATATAATCGCTTTCCTGGCGCGATTGCCCACGGTGATCCTTTCTCTGTTGCTGGGGATGGTTGTATGTCGGTGGTCCACCACTCTGTATGGCCCGTGGGCAGGACTTTTTGCCCTGACATTATATACTTTTGACCCCAATATTCTGGCCCACACGCGGCTGGCCACCATGGACCTCGGCATCAGCCTTTTCATCACGGCGGCCCTCTACGCATGGTGGAGGTTCCATCGGGCACCATCCCCGGGTAACCTTTTGTGCGCCGGTTTGATGGTGGGGCTGGCCGCGACTACGAAATTCAGCGGCCTGATCCTCATTCCTCTGACCTTTGTTCTGATGATCCCCGGCAGGATGCTGGAAAAAGAAATTGTTGCGCAGATACAAAATAGATGGAGGGGGCTCATTCGCGGCTGTGTCCGCTGGATGGGAGTCCTTATTATCGCGGGGATGGTAATTTTTCTCTTTTACGGAATGGAGTTTAAACCTCTTGCCACCGACCCGGAAATGATCAGCAAACTGAAAACGGCTGCTTCCTCCTCCCATAAGCCCACCTGGAAGAAACTGGGCTTCCGGGCAGCCGTTGAAGCCCCCATCCCTGCACCTTCTTATTTTAAGGGGATATCATACCTCATGCGCCACTTCCGACAGGGCCATGACGCTTACCTCATGGGACAATACTCCAAACATGGGTGGTGGTATTACTTCATAGTCTCCACACTCATCAAGACAACTATCCCTTTTCTGTTGCTGATTCTTTTGAGTATGTTGCCTTTTTCCAAAGCCCCCTCCCTGATGTGGAAGGATCGCATATTCCTCTTGGCTCCGCCCCTTGTCTTTTATGCAATGGCGCTTACAAGCCCCATGAACATCGGGCACCGGCACATCCTCCCCATCTATCCCTTCTTATTCATCTGGTGCAGCAGGCTGGTTGTACGGATACCTCGTAGATGGGGATGGTACGCGCTCATGGCCGTGCTTGTCCTCTGGCATGCCGTCTCTGCGGTTGGCATATATCCCCATTATCTGGCATATTTCAATGGTTTGATAGGCGGCCCCAAAAACGGACCCCGTTACCTGCTTGACTCCAATATTGACTGGGGACAGGATCTGATCCTGTTGAGAAAGTACCTGCATCGTGAGCGTATCTCGGACCTCCATATGGATCTCCGGGGGAATGTGAATCCATCCTACTACGGAGTGGCTGGAAAATCCATCACGCCATACCGTGCGCTCCATCCCATGCCGGGTAATTACGCCATTCGGGTCAATGAACTGTATAACCTGCATCACCGGAACAAACAGCGGTTTCAGTGGCTCAGAGAGAGGGAGCCCGCGGCCCGGGTGGGATATTCCATTTATGTCTACCGCGTTCCGGTCGCCGCCGCCCTGGCGGCCCAACCTCGCCAAGAAGGCGAAAACACGGCGCGCGGACCATGAAAACCCTGTACCACTGAGAAATCAACCTTTACAAGAGCGGAGGGGTTGAATACAATAATTTTTAGTATTATCAAGGTAAATCAGTAACCAATTGGTAATATGTAATTGCGCGGGAACACCAGAGGTCCAAACCAAGCTATCAAAGATAGTGTTAAGTGGGTGGATCGGACGACTTGTCGTCCGGGTCGCGAAGCGACAAGAGGATTTACCCGGCGCAACAAAACACTGCCACCCTATATTAAAGGAAAACGGAATCACTTCTTGCTGCTGCGCAGCCCGGACAATGAATTGTCTGGGCCACCCCACGGATATCATGGTAGTGTATACATTTCAACATTGTTGAATCATGGTTTTCGGTCCAATATTTCTACTCGAAAAGGCTCTTTATTCTTTATAATGGAGTAATTAGTAAACATTTCTCTGAACTAAGTTGATAATTCTAATAATTTTTAAGCGAGCGTCTGGCTGATACACCCGATATGCGGTTGTTTTTATTCGCCTTTGGCTTTTGCATATTAAAGAGTCCACCTTCTGTTCCGGGTGTTGTGGTCGAGGGGATGGATTTCATTGGGATTGATGGACAATAACGGGGAACTGCAGGCGGGCCTGAGAGTTCGAACGGCCCTGGGGGTTCTATGGAAGAACATCTCTAATAGCTGTCAATCCCTCATTGATCTGGTTGCCACAGCCGTTCTGGCCCGCCTGCTGGTGCCGGAAGATTTCGGCGTGGTCACCATGTCGATGATTTTTGTCGCCCTAGCATTCACCATAAACGAACTGGGGCTGGGCGCTGCGCTGATCCAGCGCAAGGATCCGACCCCTGGACACCTTGATTCCACCTTCTGGTCAGCCGCTCTCATGGGCGCCGGTCTTCTGGTTACATTCACCCTGTTGGCTCCGATGCTGGCCTCCTTTTTCCGGACGCCGGCACTGGAAGCCGTGCTTCCCGTGCTTTCCCTGAACTTCATGGTGGGTTCGCTGGGGCTCGTCCATCGGACCCTGCTGGAGAGGGAAATGCGATTTCGGCACCTGGCCCGGTGCGATGTAGCGGCAGCCGTCGGGTTCGGGATTTCCTCCGTCGGACTTGCTCTCGCAGGGGCGGGTGTCTGGAGTATTGTGGCTGGAAAAGTGATTCAGCGCGCCATTGCCACCGGTCTCTACTGGGTTTCTTATCCTTGGCGTCCGGGGTTCCGCTTCTCCTGGCGGCATTTCCGGGAACTCATGGGGTTCGGCGCCAACGTCATGGGGGACAACATGGCGGCCTATCTGTATACCAACGTGGATTACGCCCTTGTTGGACGATTCCTGGGATCCACAGCGCTGGGTTTATACGGCATGGCCTACCGCATTATAACACTGCCCCTGCAAAAAATTTCCATAGCTGTCATGAGCGCGGTGTATCCCGCGTTTTCCCGGGTTCAGGATGACCCGCCCCGGATGGTACGAGGCTACCTGACCACCATCAAACATCTCTCCATCATTATTATGCCAATGCTGGTGGGACTGATGGCACTGGCACCGGAGTTGGTGACGGGGATATTTGGCGAGCACTGGCGGCCGGCCGTGCGCCCGCTTCAGATCATGGTGGCCGCCGGGCTGGCCAAATCCATCGGTGCTCCTGTCAACAGCGCTTTCAGGGCATGCGGGAGGCCCGATGTGGCACTCAAGGTGACCCTTGCGGCCCTTGTCTTAACCATAGGCTGTGTGGCGGCGGGAATCCCCTTTGGCACTGCCGGAGTGGCGGCGGGCATCAGTGTATCTTCCGTATCGGCATTTATGATCGCCCAGCTTGTCCTGTGCCGGCTGCTGCGCTTCCCCATGGGACACATCATCAGGTCCCTGCTCCCCTCGGCCTGGCTTAGTGCTGCGATGTTAGCGATATTGCTTGCATACCGGTACATTGGAGGGCTGTACTTAAGCGTCTCGGGCCTATCTCTGGCAGCGAGTTCCATAATCCTTGGGCTCGCCTTTTATTACTGCGCCCTGCGGGTGGGAGAGTCTGGTCTTTACAGCGAGCTTATTGGTCTTCTGAGAAGCGCCCTGCAGGATAAAGCATGAACATGTTTTGGAATAGGAGGATAATCCTTTTGTAAAAGAGGCATGGAGAAAAACGTCCCCCGTGCGGAGGTTTTACAAAAAGGTTTTGTCTCCCTACATAACAAAATATAAAATAAATATAGAATTTGATCAGCAACACATTGATCAACGATATTACAGTCAAATTGCCGCCAATGATAGATGAAGGATGTTGTTGGGGTGGCCCGGACGACTTGTCGTCCGGGCCACCCCTCATAGAACCTGAATGCCATTAAGGTTTGGTCGGTATTGAATCACAGCTTTCGCTCCAATGGTTAAGCAAAAAGAATTTACTAAAAATCAAGCAATTACAATTAAAGGTTTATTTGCTGACCTGATAGGATAATCCTAAATAAATATGAGAATTTTGATAGTTAACTTTCAGAGCAACGTCCGGTATCCCGCCCTGGGTCCAGCTTACTTGATGGCAGTCCTTCAGGGTGCCGGGCAGGAGGTAAAACTGCTGGACCTGACCAGTCATGGTGTTAGAACCGCACACCGTGGACAACGGAGAGAAACGACCCTGAGTTCCATTATGGCCCGTGCGCGAATGTATGCATCCCACTCTCCATGGATGCAACCTTTTAAGGGACCATTGAAACAGCTGAAAAAAACGAGTGAAGCGTTCAGGGCGAGCCGTACGATGAGGCCCGCATTGGATCTGGCAGGTCGATGGCATGCTGAAAGCCCGTTTGATCTGGCGCTCATTTCTACCGCCGGGCGATTCAGGGAGTGTAATGTCCTTGCCCGGTATGTCGGCGATGAATGGGGCATCCCGGTGGTGGTGGGAGGACCCCAGTTCGGCGTTCCCGAGGTGGCCCGCTCATGGGCTTCCACAGGAGCTTTCCAGGGCGTATGCTCATTTGAAGCGGAGCTGTACCTGGTGCCCTTGATTCGGATACTGGAGTCCAAAGAACCCTTAAATGCAGTCCCCGGAGTTTATTATATGGATGAGATTGGGGTCCGCGACACCGGTCCGCCCGGGATCGTGGAAAACCTGGATGAGCTCCCTTTCCCTGACTTCAGCGCTTTCCGGATGAATCAATACAATGACGGAGTTTTGCCCATCCTGGCCACACGGGGATGCTCCTGGGGACACTGTGTGTTTTGCTCCGATCCATCGGCCGTGACCTGCGCCTTCCGCTTCCGCAAACGCTCAACCGAGCACGTTATGGCTGAACTCTCACACCAGCGGGACCGCTACGGAATGCGGCGGTTCATTTTTCTGGATGAGGAAGTCAACGCCGACATGGATAGCTGGGTCGCCTTGCTGGAAGCCATGGTCAGAGAGAAATTGGGAGTTATCTGGATCGGGGCGCTGCAATCGGTGAAGGGCTTGAGGCCCGAGATCCTTCGACTTTCCTATAAAGCCGGGATGCGGGCGATCGCACCCGGGCTTGAAAGCGGAAGTCAGCGCGTCCTCAACCTCATGCGAAAAGGGACAACAGTGGAACGAAACGCAGCGTTGATCAGGAATGCCCATTCAGCGGGCCTTAACGTCCGCGTCTCGATTCTCTACGGGTTCCCGGGCGAGTCCGCTGATGACCTGGAGGAGACCCTGCGATTTCTTAAAGCCCATGAAGTCTTCATTCACAAACTATGGCTTTCCAAGTTCGCCATAACCATGGGGTCCCCCTTTCACCGGCAAATGGAGAAATACCTGGCTGAAGGGCTGATCAAAAATCCCCATCCGGATCCCATCACGGGGCTTGTTTATCACGAGAACCCCGTGATGGAATCGCCGGATTACCAGCGGGCAATTTACCGGATCAGGGCACTGGCTTCGCGCATTAATCGCCGGGGTTACACGGGTGAGGCGAGGGATTTCGACGCGATCCTGTAACGTTGTGATGACTAAGAATATATGCGCAATTCATTTGAAGCAGGAGAAACTTGAGCTGATATGGAGAAAAAATTTTTTATAAAAAGTCTTTTCTCCATACCTCTTTTTCTTTTTCAGGAACTTTACTATTAAAAGTTTTAAGAACGGGGCTTGGGGGATAGCCCTTTTACAAAAGGGTTTCCCCCAAATCAGAAAAGATAAATCATCAATCCGGCAGAAAGAGGGAAATGCCCGGTCTTTTTGGAATTATAGATCCTTTCGCGGATCGGAATTCGCTGATGAGCGCTATGGACCGTATGGAGGCGGCGTTACGCACACGGCCTGAGCACAAATGCCGGCGGTGGATCCACCCCGAAGGCGGCGCGGCTCTGGGAAAATTGGGCCTGGAAGCCGCCATATCGGCATCAACGCAAAGTCCCGCAGAAAGCGGCCCATTCATCTGGTTGGATGGGGAACTGTTTCGGGAAGATCGTGCCTTGACTCACGAGGAGTGCCTGCAAGAGGTCCGCCTCCACTGGCGGCACGGGGAGGGCAACCCCGTTCCGACCGCCCGGCTGCTGGAAGGGTCTTTCCATATCGCGCTCTGGGATGAAATGCGTCGGGAGCTGGCGCTGGTGTCTGACCGGTTCGGAACGCGACCGGTTTACTGGGCGCGGCGGGGTGAAAGATTGGTCTTTGCACCCCTGGTACTGGGAATTTTGGCCTCCGGCATTGTGAAGCAAGAGCTGGACCCCCATGGCCTGGCAGCGTTTCTGGCATTCGGCTCTCCAGTGGGGGATAGCACCCTCATGCGCGGAGTGCGCCTTCTTCCGCCCGCCTCTGTCCTTGTCTTCCGCGGCGGGCGAGAGCGCATATCACCATACTGGCGCTCGGCCGAGCTATTCTCAGCAGATGAAGTATCTGAGGGCACATCGTACAGAGAGATCGGGATAGCTTTTCGTCGCTCCATGGCTCGGTGCCTATCGGGCGGATGCCGGGTGGGTCTGCTTTTATCCGCGGGCATGGACACCCGGGTGAACCTGGCCGGTGCGGCTCATCGGGCGCCAGACATCCATTCCTTCACATACGGTATTCCGGGATGCACAGATATCGTCATCGCGGAGAAGCTGGCCCGCGAGGCCGGGACACGTCATCATACACTGGATATGGAGCCGGATTTCCTGCTCCGATGGGCGGATACACTAGTGCGGATGACGGACGGCATGCTGAACCTTGTCCACTCCAGCGGTATTTCGGTGTTTGACGAAATCGCCCGACACGTGGACATTCTTCTGGTTGGTAACGGAGGCGAGTTCAGCCGCGGATACTACCACCGCGGCGATGCTCTCCGAGGGGGTCCGCAACTCCTGCCCGGCCTGTTCAGACTCTTTCACAATGGATTCAGGCTGGAGGCGAATCCGGCCCCCATCGATAAAGACCTGGCGCGGGAGCTCGCACCGCTCGCGCGGCAAGCCCTGGAGCAGACGGTGGAAGGTCTGGGAGAGATGTCCGATAGTGATCGGCTTGACGCGTTTTACCTGTACGAGCGCTTCCGAAAATTTTCAGTCTGCGGCATTGTTCTGAAGCGCAACTACGTTGAATGTCGGGCGCCCCTTATGGATTATCCGCTGATGGAAGCGCTGGGCAGGGCGCCTCGATCCATGCGCCGGCGATGGTCGCCTGTGCACCGCTTCCTTATTACCCGCAATGCACAGCATCTGGCCCGCTACCCGTGGAACGAACTGGGCGTGCCGCTGGATGCCGGCAAGGCTCGATACCAGGTGGCAAAAACCGTATCCGAGGCGCGCAGGCGTTTGTCCGGAGTACTCGGATCAACCGCATCCCCCAAGAGGCCTTATGCCCGATTCAACCAGTGGATTAGAGGGCCGCTGCGCCAGTGGGTGCGGGAGATTCTACTGGACGACCGAACACGCAGGAGGGATGTTTTCGATCCTGCCGGGCTGGAGCCATTCCTTGACGAACACCTGTCGGGGCGCCGGGATCACACCGAACAGATCGGCCTTCTGCTGGCGCTGGAGCTGGGTTTTCGCTTGCGTGAGAAAAAGTGGGGATTGTATACTTAAGAAACTCAACCTTATAGATGACTCTGGCCTGAATAAACAGGACTTGCCCCAATAATTCACGCAGATTTATCAAAATGCTTTGAATTTTTATCCCCTGCGTTCATCAGTACGTAAAAAAGGAATTTTGGAAAACTTTTCGAAAAAAGAGGGTGGCCCGGACGACATGTCGTACGGGTCGCGCATGGGCTCCGTTACTCCTCCCCGGAACGAGAGGTGTTTCCCCGGATCCACATTACCACTTTTTCCTTTGAAAATTTTGGGGTGCCTCCTGTAAATAAAGAATTTGACACTTCTGGTGTTTTGTGTCATTCTAAGGCGCATGTTCATTGTTATATTATTTTGATTCTCAATTCAAAATTATTCAGGACTAAATTATTCATATGGCCGATATTCAGATGCTTTTTTCAAGACAGGATTTAAGACAATGGAAAAGCTCAATGCCAGGAAAAGGAACATTCTGAACTCGCCAAAAGCGGGCGGTTGCTGCGATGAGGACTCTATTCCATATTTAAAGGACCTTGGCATTGAAATTGTTGACAAAAAACAACCCATACAATTCACACCAAATTTCTCAGAGCACGTCCATCGCTGGTCAGCTTACATTCAGGGTTTTTCTGCTGAATTTGTCCAGTCAACTATAAACAAATATCACAAAGAATATAATTGTTTGCGTATTCTCGATCCATTTGCAGGGTGTGGAACAGTTCTTATTCAGTCAAAATTTTCAGGGTATCCCTCATTCGGGACGGAACTAAACCCTCTTCTTGCTTTCATTGCAAACGTAAAAGTAAACTCATGGGATGTTTCACCGAATGCGCTTATTGAAATGTATAAATCAATACCAAAAGACATCTCCAAGGCACCACCTACATTTCTTAAGTCAAAAGACCAATTTAGACACGGTGTCTTAAAGAACATTGAAAAAATTTATGGCGGGCTTGATTTTATAACGGTTAAAAATAAAACAGAACAAAAGGTCAAAGACCTTTTAAAGGTTGCATTTTCATCTATCTTAATTGAATGCAGCAACCTAAAGAGAACCCCTTGCTTGGGATACAGTAAAAGTAAACAAATTATTGACAATGCTCCGTGGATGCTCATGGAGAAAAATGTTCGCATTATAGCCAATGACCTTAACATAATCCAGAAACATTTTGCGGATAAGATCGCTGTTGACAGCCAAGTTGTCTGCACAAACGCAATGACTTATAAGCACCCAAATTTCTTTGACCTTGCAATAACATCTCCTCCGTACATGAATGGTTTGGACTACGTTATGAACTACAAGATAGAAATGGGGTGGCTTGAATTTATAAGCAGCCAGAAAGATGCCAAAAAAATCAAAGACGAGATGGTAGTGTGCGACAACGTTTCAAAGGGTTTGATTAAGAATTTTTCAGAGTCGAATTCACGATATACAAACGACTGGCTTGATGATATAGTCCTCCACATAAAGCGAAACATCGACAGACGGGGTAACTACCGTCGAATAGATATGCCTTTTATAGTGGCAAAATATTTTGACGATCTGTATAAGGTAATGAAAAATGTTGTAAACGCACTGAATCCAAGGGGAAGATTCATTCTTGTCATCGGAGACAGCTTAATAGCGGATGTCTATGTCCCCACAGATTTAATTATGGCAAGAATAGGTCGAGAGCTTGGTCTCGAAATTGAAAAAATCGAACGAGCGAGAAACAGGCGGTCAGGCCAGGTAAGAAGTTACAGATTACGTGAGACAATCTTAACACTTAGAAAGGATAAGAGGACAGATGGATGAAAAACTTCTGGGCTATTTTCAGGCTCCGAAGAACACAAACGGAATCATCAGATCTAAAACTACAGGGCAGTTGAGGGCATGGAATCTTGGAAACTCACTTAGTCAGCTCGAAAAAATAAACGACAATGAATGGGGTAAGTTAGAGTTTCCGAGTATATATATATTATTTGAAAAAAAGAAGATTTACATTGGCGAGGCGAAATGTGTTTATACAAGAACAAAATCCCATATTAATAATCCTGATGATAAGGTTAAGAACTGGGACAGAATATTAATAATTAATGACGGAAGACCGGCCACCCAGTCAGACATGAATGACATTGTTGTCAGGAGATTTATTGAAGATTATTTAATCAGGCTATTTAAGTTAAACAAATATATAGTAGTTTCCCAGGGCTCACCTCAACCGGTAACCTCTTTCCAGAAAACGATCGTGGATAATCTAATTCATGAGCTTAAATTTTTTCTTCAAAAAGAGAACCTTATAACAAAGGTATTCTCTGAGGTAGGGGAAGAGGAAGTCCATATAGATGAACTTGAAAAATCAGTCAGGAAATCAGGCAGAAAAATTGAAAAGTGGGGCGCATATACTGCTGTTATAGATTGAGAGGATGTATTCATCCGTCCTGGAAGTTTTAAGAAGAAGGGCTGGCAGATTACCTTCAGAGACGTATTCAAGGATGCTCTAAAAAGCGGAAAAGGAGCATTGTTGGTCCGAAGGGGAAAAATCCCTTTTATCCCGTTTGAAGAAATTCAGAAAGCTATTATAACCCCGGAAAAATATGACCAAAACACTATTGACGTCTACATCAAGTTCACCGAAGAAAGAGTTATCCTAAAGAGTTATCCTTTCTTATATGGACAAATCAATAGATGTTTCCTGTTTTTGCCTGATTAAAGAATAACCCTATGCTTTTTTTACCAAGAGAATGTTGGTACGCCTTCTCAAGGAACCCGCAGAACGGCGAAGCGACATGAAACCCCCAAAAGACAAATATTACCTCAAAACCGAAGCGCTCACTTTTGACGAGGACGCTTCATCATGTTATGCGTCTTTAAAGTGCATGACCCCTGAAAAACGGGGTAATCACTGATATAAGACAAACGACCTTCCACCTGCCGCAATGGGAAAAAAGCAAGAACCAAAGGAGCAATAATTTTGCATGTTCGCAATATGATTCGCATTGACCTGGTTTTGGGCACGTTGGTCTGCATGCTTTTGAACATTGTCCATCAGGCCAAGCGCCCCTTCATAAAAAGGCGTGTCCCGCACGAGGTGAGAAATATATTGTTTATGAAATTCTTCGGCATGGGGAGCCTTATCCTTTCCATGCCCCTGGTGGAATCAGTACGCAAACACTATCCGGGCGCTCGGATATATTATATTTCTTTCGCGTCCAACCAGTCCGTGCTCAACCGGATGACAGGGGTGGACGAGTGGATGGTGCTTCGGACAGACAGCTTTCTGCGTTTCTGCCGGGATGTTGTGGTGAACCTGCTTGCTCTGCGTCGTCGAGGCATAGACATGGTTTTCGACCTCGAATTTTTCTCCCGGTTCTCCATGATGTTCAGCTACATGACGGGAGCGCCGATACGAGTGGGCTTTTACAAACTCAACGTGGGGCGGGGCAATCTGCTTACCCACCCCACCTATTTCAATCACTACCGCCACATCACAGAGGTCTTTTTAGCCTTGGGCGAATCAGTGGGCATCGCCGTCCCTTCTCCCATTCTCGTACCGGGGCTGAAGCCAATTCCTGGTGCCGTTGAACGTGTTCAGGCCATGTTGCAGGAGCACGGTCTGGACGGTCCGGGACCGCGGGTGGTGATCAACGTCAATGCCTCCGAGCTCTGTCTTGAGCGCAGGTGGCCGGCGGAGCTCTTTGCCGCGCTGGTGGATTACCTCATCGAACGGCGGCGGGTGCGGCCCATCTTGATCGGATCGCCCGGTGAAAGGCCGTATGTGGATCATGTGCTCTCCATCTGCCTGCGGGGGGATAAAGCCGTTAACCTGGCGGGGAATCTGGACTTCGACGGCCTTGTGGCCTTGTTGGAGCAATCAGACTTGTTGATCACCAACGACAGCGGTCCTCTCCACCTAGCGGCCATGCTTGGCGTACCCTCCGTGTCTTTCTTCGGCCCGGAAACGCCCCTGCTTTACGGTCCCATCGGCAATGACAATGCCGTTTTCTATGCCCGTGTTTACTGCAGTCCTTGTCTTAATGTTTTCGACGCCAAGATAGCGGCCTGCCAGGGCCGCAACATCTGCATGCAGGCCATAGGGCTGGAGAACGTTATTGCAAAGCTGGACAGCTTCTTGGATGGAGAAAAACTTCGGCCCTCTTCCGAGGCCGATGCCGCCCACCCGTCGCCAGGGGGGTAATTTCCTGGTTCGGCTCTGGATGAAAAGCCGGGCGGCTCGCCGTCTCGCAGCAGCAAATTTCCTTTCATTCCAGCCGCTCCCGGATTATATCGTCGGACTCGTTGTGCATGGAAGTGATCATCTCACCCAGAAAGCCTGTGGTAACCAACTGGATGCCCACCACCATGAGCAGCACGCCGAGAAACAGGAGGGGATAACGTTCCATGATGTGTCCATGCCTGAATCGCAGGTAGGTGATGTAGAGGTTGATTGCCAATCCCCCGGTCAGGAAGATCGATCCAAGCATGCCGAAGAAATGGAGAGGGCGGCGAAAATATCGAGTCAGGAAAAGAACTGTCAGCAGGTCAAAAAACCCCCGGTAAAACCGATGGGGCCCGTACTTGGAGCGGCCGTAACGCCTGGAAGCGTGGACAACCTCCACTTCGCCGACCCGGTAGCCTCTCCAGGCGGCCTGGACGGGTATGTACCGATGAAGTTCGCCGTAAAGGCAGATTTCCCGAATCACCTCTTTACGGTATGCCTTGAAACCACAGTTTATATCGTGCAGGTGGGTGCCGGAGAGGAAGTTAGTAACACGATTGAACAACCATGAGGGAGCGGTTTTAAGCCAGGAGTCCTGCCTATGCACTTTCCAGCCGGAGACAAGATCATACCCTTCGTCAATTTTGGCCAACAGGCGAGGAATTTCTTCAGGGACATCCTGAAGGTCGGCGTCCAGTGTCAGGATTATATCCCCGCGGGAATTGCGAAAACCCACCGACAGAGCCGCTGCCTTGCCAACATTTCTGCGCAGCCGTAAAACTCTAACATTGGGGGTCTTTTGATGGATGCCCCTTAACACTTCGAAGGAGTTGTCAGTGCTGCCGTCGTCAACGAAGATGATCTCAAATCCCCCTTCCATAGGGCTAAGCACATCCACCAACCTCCTGTGAAGCTCCGCCAGACCCTCTTCCTCATTGAAGAGGGGAATGACGACTGATATCCGACACGCATCCTCTATCACTGCGATCCTCCATCAATTCGGAGCCGTTCTGTTGCAACCGTTTTATCATTACCAGAGTTGCAAGGGCTGATGGACCAAGCTCCTTCAAGTCCTTATTAAACGAATGTTTGCTTTCTTTCTTCGCTGCTAGCAATAGGAAAAGACAGTCACCGTTTTTTGGGAACCGTTTTGTAAGTCACGCCGGGAACCCCTTCACCTGTCCCTTGGGGGAGTGCAAGCCGGGGGTTTGCCAGGAACTCCCGTATGCTGTCAGCCCCCTCCTGCGTGGGGTCCAACTCCAGCGAACGGCGGAAGTGGGAAACAGCACCATCCAGGTCCTGGAGGCTTGTCAGGTAGATGATGCCCATACCTTTGTGAGCAGCAGCCTGATTAGGATCGATGTCCAGAGCAGTCCTGAAATGGTAAATCGCCTGACCAACCTTTCCCTGAGAGGCATAAATACTCCCCAGATTTACATGTGCCTGCGGGATGCGCGGTTCCAGGCGCAACACATCCTGGAACTCTCTGGCAGCTTCGTCCATTTTTTCCTCATTCACATACATCTCCCCCAAATTCAGATGGGGTAGGGGGTAGTTCGGATCATGAAGGAGAGCAAGGCGCATATCGCGCTTGGCAAGGGCTACCTCCCCGATGGAAGCGAAAAAAACGCCGCGGTAGTAATAAATTCTTGCATTTTCAGGGTCCATTTCCAAAGCTATATCGAAGTGCTTGAGGGCCTCTTCTGTGTAATATTTCTTCCCGTACGCAATAGCAAGGTTCATGCGGGCCTCCACAAAATTGGACAACAACTTGGTGGCCTTGGTAAGGTAATAAATGGCCTTATCAATCTCTCCGCGACGAATATAAAATCCACCGATATTGTTGCATGCCGCCGCATATTCTGGATCAGCCGTTAGAGATCTTTGATAATGCTCGAAAGCCTTGTCTCTCAGGCCCAGACGATCATAAATGGCGCCGATATTAAGAAGTGCTCTGGCATCGTCCGGCTTGATCTTCAACGCACGGTTAAAATAGTCCAGGGCCCCGTAAGGGGAACCCTCCTGACGCAGGAGGTTCCCCATGTTGAATTGGGCGCGGAAGGATTGAGGGACAGTCCGCACGGTCTTGGCCCACAAAACCTTATCGGATCGCCAATCCGGGTTGCGGATGATGGTTCGTCCGGACCATATTACAACCAAAAGCACCGGAACGGCGTAAATGAAGAACAGTACCCCCCGATTGCCCGAGGCGTTGGAAATCCTGGTGGCAATAA
Source organism: Deltaproteobacteria bacterium (assembly GCA_019310535.1). Lineage (GTDB taxonomy): Bacteria > Desulfobacterota > JAFDED01 > JAFDED01 > JAFDED01 > JAFDED01. Next base: position 17,277 of record JAFDED010000029.1, on the reverse strand, counting down.
TCAAGCCCAACAGCATGAAAAAACCGATGGAGGGCAAATAAAGGTAGTGTTCGGCCAATAGCTCGTGGTGGGGGATTATCTGGCTTACCGGCAACAGCGTTACAAAAAACCATATCCATCCGAAAGCCATAAGCCGGGACCGACGCAGCCACCGCACAGCCATTATGGCAAGGACGAGCAACACAGCGAGAGACAAAAGCACTCGCAGTTCCCATGGTGATTGTGCAACGGGATATGCGTTGTATGAGTAATCTGCACTGAGTACAACGGGGAAGATCAGAAGCTTTATATAAAAGACAAGAATGGTGGCAACAGTGAGGAAATTGTTCAGGGCACTATCCCCCCACCATTGCCACCCTGCGATGATTCTATTGGAGGCGCCCCTGAAAAATATATAATACATACCGGTTAGTAGAGAGATAAATATGAAAGGATAATAGAAATACCTGTGGCGGTAAATCACCCGGCCGGAACTGCGAAGGATATCCGTCCACACATTGCTGCCACTCTGTTTGGGGAACTCCCGCATGAAATCTATAACAAAAAATATTGCCGGAAGACTCAAGGCCATCTCTTTGGTCATCACTGCAAGCAGAAAGAACATGCACACCAGGGCAAAATACGCGACTCGAGCATCTTTTCCCACTTTGTTCTCTTTATATTGAGCCTCCCTGAGTTTCAGAAAATACAGAAGTCCCAGCATATAAAAAAGGGTTGAAAGCACGTCTCTGCGCCCGGAAATATAGGTAACAGCATTGGTCTGGATGGGATGCACGGCGAAAAGGATTGCCGTGAACAGGGCGGTCCGAAAGGCCAGTAATTTGCTTTCCCCGCCCGAGGGGGTGATCAAGCCTGCAGGAGCAGTAATCAACCTCATGACAACCAGAAAAACCACCCATGCGGTCAAGAAGTGGTATAGGATGTTGAAGACATGAAAAGCAACGGGAGAAGAGCCCGAAAAGAAATAATCGATGGTAAAGGAAACAACCCTTATAGGCCTGTAGTTTACGCCGCCGATAAGTCCCCTGATAAAGTTCTTTGGATCGGATATGCCCAGGATATCAGGAATGTTCCCGAGGCTCCGAATGGCCTTGTTTTTGACGATCAGGGGCTTGTCGTCAAAAGCAAAGTCGTTCTGCAGGCTATTGCCGTAAAGCAATATGCACAGGATTGCCAACAGAACTATTACGGGCCATTTTCTGGGCACATTTTCTCCCCCGGACGAAATACTGACTTTCTTTTCTGATGTTTCACGCTTTTTCCTAATTCGTTGCGTCACGATTCACTCCCGGTTCTTTTGCATATGATCCTGTATACGCGGACAAGTAACCAACCAATTTCAATAACACCTGAACGAGTGATTTGATTCGCCGCTCAGATCCAAGAGGAAGAAAATAAATCTTTACCGGACCCACTGGTGGGGACAGTCAGCCTTATTCAGACTGAAGCGAAAAGCAGGGATTGGTTGAGAGTCGGCGATATTACTCCCGCTCATTGTCAGACGTTCTGGATAAACGAATTGCTCGACTTATCGTTAATTATAGCATGAAAATGTGAAGTAAAAACAAAATTTACCGGTATTCCATGAAAAGTATTGACTCAGATGGCATGGATACGCCTGGTGGCAATCTCAGGCAAACGCCGATCCAGGGCCCTCTTCCTAAAAAAAAAGCTGGGCGAGAACTCGCCCAGCTTTCTAATTGTTAGTTCGAGATATCAAAGAGGAGCACCTATAAAATATCCCAGGTAAGGCTCTTTAAAGTTGTAATAGTCCTCACGCAGGATACCTCCTGCCGAGTCGACGCCGGTGATGGAAGGATCTTGCAAAGCCACGTAAGTGCTCATTCCCCCAGGCCCAAGGATTATTGCCACACCGTGAGCAAAGGGCTGCAAGGCCTTAGCAATTACCGAGCCGATTCCGCCGGGGTTCAGAGCATCCCAGGTGTTCCCGCCGTTCCATGTAAATGCTGGAACACCAATAACCATTAAGGCTTGGCCTGATTTTTGACCGCTGTTCAGGAGGAAGTCTCCTCCAACAGGCACGTCGGCCGTCCCAAGGAAGGTTCCGAAGTCATCCCATGCATAGAACTCCACCGAATCAGCCACGCCGTCGTTGCAGGTGGTGCTCAGGTCCGAGGTGACCACCAGAACGGTCACGAAGTCGGCGGTGCCGAGGACGAACCCGAACTTCAGCCAAGTGGCGCAGGGGTCAGTGCATGCAGCAGCAATAACACCGAACGGGTGATAGAAGCGCTCGTTGCACCAGTAGAGACCGTCTTCCTTCGTCGGATCGGAATCAAGCACGTTCGTTCCAGGGGAAGTATCGAAACGGCTTATATATTTGCTGATCGTTGTGGATGGTAGGAAACCTTCCGCCGGCAGCACAGATAGTTTCACAAGATTGTTGGGCCTGCAGGGGAACATGTTCCGGATGATGCGAATGCCCTTAATCGTTACTGCGCTTCCTTCAGCCAGTGTTAAGGTCATCCGTGCTCCGTCTCCGGGTGTTCCGGTCAGCGCGGTATGGGTAAGTCCGTCTAGTGTAAGCACCAGGCCGGTTGGTCCCCACCCTGTGGCCCCGGTAAACACATTTGTGACCGTGCTAGCGAGTACGATCGATGATGGAGCGAATGTTACCCCACTCCAGTCCACCGTATACGGCAGCTCGTAAAAGATTCGATCTTCCGAGCCAAGACCTTTTTGTTTCGGGCAGATATCGAAGTTGATCTCAATCTGGTCTCCGGATGCCCATGGAGTTAACTGGGAAATAGTAAGATCGTTCAGCGTTGTAACGCCGTCAAAATCCAATTTCTTTGCGAAAATGTTGGCACTCAGCAAATCGGGGAATAAAGTGGCATGTGCAACGGTTGAAAAGGACACCGCCATCGCTGCCACCATGCAAATTGCTAAAAATTTCCTCATCTTCTTCTCTCCTTTCTATTCCATAGTATTGGAACCCCGTACTTCAAATGTGCAATCCATATGCCTGGCACCTCTCACCCCCTTTGCGTATGCTTTTTAGAAAAAATACCATCAAAGAATGATAGCCATTATCCCTAGTAAGAAACTGTGAGGTCCTCCCATTTAATGTGATTTCGTCCTCGCTATCTCTATAAAATGATTTGCGCGCTTACCACCTCCCTCGGTTTATTATGAACCATAAGGTCCAAACTAACCAATTTCTAAAATTTTTTTATGGCTTCCCGCAAGAATACATATTTGGAAGCTACAATAAACTATCTTCGCACCGCCTGTCAAGTTCTTTGCGATGCAAATTGTGATTCTTTATATAACCGGAGAATAGTTTTGTCAAGCTTTTTTTAATCCGTAAGCTAATTTTTCTGGTCTTCCACTTCTCGATCTTTGATTGTGGTATCATCATAAATGTTTCATTTGCCGATGTCAAGCTATTTTTCAAAGATTTTTTACGGAAATTTTTCATCAAATCCATTATGAAATGCTTTCACAGATTCCCTGATGGATTTGACCTTCTTTTGGAATTCTCTAGTCACAATATCAACATCATCGTATCCCCTGATAACATGGGGGGTGATGAGGATCATCAATTCCGTTTTATTGATCTGGTGTGAATCGAACCCGAATAAAAAGCCCAAGACCGGGATTTTATAGAGAAATGGGACACCGGATCGCACTCTGTCCTTTTTTTCCCGTATCAATCCGCCTATCACAATGGTCTGGGAATCGTTTACCGTCAGGGTGGTTTTGGCTGTCCTGTTGAAAAAGACCGGAGCGTCCACCCCGGCAACGGTCTTGTCGCTTACCTCACTTACCGTCTGCTGGATATCCATTCTCACGAGACCCATGTCGTTGATATGAGGGGTTACTGTGAGGATGATCCCAGCACTTCGGTATTCTATGGTCTGCTCCACGGTTCTCACGCCCGCATCGCCGCCTGTAGGGTCTGTGGTGGTGACCTGCCCGGTGATAATGGGGATTTCATCGGCGATATTAATTGAAGCCGATGTATTGTCCGAAGCGATAATGTGTGGAGATGAAAGGATATCCACCATGTTTTTCGCTGCAACGGCCCGAAGTGCGGCCGTCAGATCTGCGGTCCTGCTCACCATAAATTCCAGCCCGGGAACAATAGTGGAGGCGCCACCCAGAGAGCCCACCGTGAATGACCCCGCGATGTGCTCCCACTCAAAGCCCATCTCCATGCTCTCATCCAGTGATATCTCGGCTATCAGCACCTCAATGAGAACCTGACGCGGGTAAATATCCAGTTGATGGATTATCTTCAGGACGGTGCGATAGTCTCGTTCACTAGCTCGCACAATAATAGAGTTGGTTACCGTGTCCACGTGGAAGGTTACCTCTCCGGACACGTCGGTCATGACCTCGGGTCCGCCCGACGGCGCTCCTTCAACTGCGGGGGCCTCCCTGACGGTCGGCGCTTCGGCGGTCGGGGGTGCGGCGGGCGCTGCAGGAGCCTTGCGGGGAGCGGGAGTGGGGCCTGATGGTGTAGCGGGGGCCGGGGAAACTGTCGGCGCCGTACGGGTCGGCGGGGTGCCCGGTGGAGCGCCTTTCCTGGGAGTAACTTGTGTTTGTGGCTGCAGTCCGCCGCGCCTGACGGGCGGTTGTCCAGTGATAAGCGCTTTCTCCGGTCGGGGACTCTCCTTTTTTTCGTACACTTCCTTCAAAACTTTGGCGATATCCTCAGCTTTCTGGTTTTGGCACCGGTACACAAAGACCCGTATAATATCCTCATCGGATATCCGGTCCAGTTGTTTCACCCATCGGTCTACAAGTTCCAATGCGCCCGGGACAGAGCTGACGGCCAGAAAGGCATTGAGCCTTTGGATCGGGATAAATCTGATTCCAAGTCCTCCCTTCTTCGGAAGTTCATAAGCCTCAAAGATCTTTTGCATTTCTTTAACCAGGTCCTGGGAGAGGGCAAACTTTAAAGGATACATCTTCATGCGGGCTTTCTGGAAGATGTCTATGTCGAAAAGAGCCACCATGGTGAGAAATTTGCGTATATTAGAGGCGAAATCCATTACCAGCAGAAGATTTCCCTTTACATGGGGTAACAATAGTGCCCCGGGGGAAATGAAGGGTTTGATGAGCTTGGCCATCTCAACGGCCTGGATGAAATGCAGAGGAATCACCTGGATGATCAGCCGGTCTTGCGGAAGCACCTCTCCTCGGGGGTGCAGCGGCGGCACAATCCCCTGTCCAGGTCCCAGGGGACGCACATGATAAATTTTCCCTTCCTGCATCACCGTGGCGTTGTGAATCTTAAGCAAGGTTTCGAGGATGGGGAAAAGGTCCCCTCTGGCCACCTTTCCCGAAGTATGAATATTCACCACCCCTGCAACACGGGGATCGATGATGTAATTGTAGCCCAATATCTCCATGATGGTGCGAACCACATCGGGCAGTTTGGCGTTCTCGAAGTTCAGCATAATATACTGAACATCCTCTTGCTTTTTTTTGACTTTTGTCTCAGGCGCTGAACTCCCGGCGATAGGGGCCATGGCCGGTGTTTTCTGCTCATCCGCCGGCTGGGGCTTCTCCTCTTCGGAAGAAACTGCGGCTTCCCGCTCAGCGGCGGTAGGCGCCTCGGATGCTTGGCTGGTTGGAGTTGTCACGGGAGTGTCCACGGCCGGTTGTTTGCCCGTTTCGGGCTGGATTTGCTGCGGACGGGGGGGAGAGGGGAATTCCATGGGCTTCTCCCGCGCCTTAGGGGATGCGCAGGAGGCAAGTCCCGTAATCATCACCAGCGCGCCGAGAACAGAAAGAATTTTCAACTTCTGCAGCCATAATCTCACGATGAAATTTTGCTCTCCTTTCATGATTTACTACTTGACTCCTTATCAGTCATCCTATCGAGGCTCCAACAATAATCTTCGTTTCAAAGTCTATAGTATGGCTCCTTTTTTTTGGTTCAGTTCTCTTGGCGGTATTCCTTAATTTCTTTTCATGAATGGTTCGCATTTCTCCGGTAGCAGTCCTGATGTCATTTCCTCGGCGCGAAAATAGAATAGGGAAACCGGCGCTGAGGGGTCGAAGGATACAAAGGATGAGCAGGATTTTGCTGTGTTCCTCGAGATCGTGCAGGCAGCTCCGGTGTTTCCACTTTAGCTGGATGCGAAGGTTTTGAAGCCTTTTTACCGGCTTTAGCATCCCCTTTCGCAACCGGCGGCAGCGGCGAAACAGGAGTAGAGACCTGGGCCGGCGGCGGGGCCCTCTTCTTCGATTTGGCCTCCAGGTTGATTTGCCTTATTGCCATCTCTTCCTCTGTCAAAAGGAGGGGAATGTTTTCAGGCATTGGCTCGTTTGTTTTTTTCTGGCCGTTCTGCTTGTGAACATGCAGCTCAATGTGATCCTGATTCCATTGCAAGATAATCCGATCCTCTTCGATGGCATGGACGCGGGCGCCCGCCACCTCGTCTCCCACGCTGGCCCTCACCGTGATCGGCTCGGGTGATCCCTTCTTCCTGGCGTTCAGGAGGGCCACCTTTCGGGTTCCCGCCAAGATAATGCCCTGTAGCGTGATAGGGGGCGGGGATGGAGGTGGAGGTGGAGGCGGTGCCGCTAAAGGCGCGGGCAGTGCCTGTGGGGCTGCCGGAGGCCGCCACCGGGTTCTTTCAGGCCGGAAAAGGTTCTTCTCCATCACATCTTCGTATGCCTTTTCGGACTCCATGATTCTTGCCGGCGGTGGAATCTGAACCATAGCGATTTTCTTTGACTCATCTGACAGTGCTCCCCGCCCCCCGGAGCCCAGGAACACCAAGGAATATACCTGGAATCCCGCCCAGAGGACCAGGGCAAGCAGAAATAGATTCAAAAGCCCTCTTCTTCTGATCATTGTCCTATGTCCGTCCTATGCCCGGTAACTTTATTGAGCGCCTGCTGGCTCGCATCCGTGTGATTCCTTCCGCCATGTTCTCATCTTTGTAAACGATCAACCGCATCAATTGAAGACAGCCCGCTGACGGCGATGTTGGGCAACGGGGGCCGCTTTATTCCGGGGGGCCAGGGAGAATCCCTCCACCATGAGGGTGGCACGAATGTCCAGCGGTTTTCTCAGATCGATCACCCGTATCTCGAGTTTGCCGACGCGCAGCAACCTCTGGTTATTTTCTATGCTGTAAAGAAATGCTGTCAGCCCGGGGATTCGGGTTTGAACCTCAATCAACACGGGAATACCCATGTACATCTCCAGCGGGCGGGGTTGCACGACCCGCATGACCCGCACCACTACTTTGTGTTCATTGGCCATTTTTTGCAGCATATCCTGAAGTCCGGCGGCTGCGAGGGCCGGTGTATTCCCTTCAAGGAGGCGCTGGTGAAGGGCTTCCCGCATTCGGGTCAACTCCTCCAGGCGTCCCTCCATATGCTGTCGGGCCGCCGCCATTCGGGAATATTTTGCCAGCACCTGTCTCTGGATGGGAATTTCATTCTGTATTCGCTGCTGATCTTTGACAAAAGGCTCAATGATAAAATAGTTCAGCATCAGAACCGCTGCCGTACCAATAGCGCCTCCGATCAGGCATTTCTCTCGGACTCCGCGCTGCTTCCAAAATTTTTCCAGCAACCCTTTTGCCTGCTGAAGGCCTGTGAATATTCCTCTCACGGCTTCATCTCCGCTTCGATCTGGAACCGCTCTCGCTCCATGCGGGGGTCAACGTTAATGGGAGCGGAAAATTCCACCTTCTCCAGCAGGGGGGAGGCTTCCAACACAGAAATGAGCCCCGATGCAGATTGAGCATACCCGGATATGACCAACTTTTCACCTTCGTAGTTAAGGTTGCTAAACCAGGCGGTAGGGGGGATGATGCGGGACAATTCCCTCAGCACCACCAGGGTGCCCGGTCTCTGGTTGACCTCGTTTATGAGCACCTCTATCTGGTGTTTGATCCTTTCCACCTTTTGCCGCAACAGGACAGTGGCTTCCGCGGCGGGCTTGAGCTGTTCGATGTTATTGCGAATGCGCTGAAGCTCCAGCCGTTGCCTCACCAGCCTCCCTCCCTGCCACAGGAGGCCCGTAATCACCAGCAGCACAATCAACGCTTTGGTCAGCCTTTTCCCCATGCGGCTCGGCCGCAGCTTCTTTGATCGGGGCAACAGGTCGATGCGTATGGGTGTCCGGTACAAATCGCATCTGGCCAGACCCACAGCCACAGCCAGTTGAAATGGTTTTTCCACCCGCCCTTCTGACGATGCAAACCTGGCGGGAGGAGATGCAAGCATGCAATTGAATTCACCTTTGCCTTCCAGATCCTGGATGATCTGCTCCGAAGCTTCCTTGCCGCTGAAAATCACAGAGACGGGCTGCGTTATCGGCCTCTGCATCTCCTCTTCCAGTTGAGCCAGGAGACGGTCAAGCTCTCCGCGAATGAACCCGGAGATCCCATCGGCTGGATATGCTGTGAATCGGGAGAAAATAAGGTTTTGGTCTGAAACCACATTGACCTCGAACCCCATACGCCCCATTTCCACCAGGATCAAGGGTTCCCCCTCATTGCTCTTTGAGAAAGCAAATGCGTTGGTCAGTGCAGTTGAACTGATCTCCACAGCGGTGGGCTGGACACGGGCCTTCTGGAGTATCTGCAGGTACCGCTCTGCTGTATCCTTCCGCACCGCCACCAGCATGACTCGAATGGTCTTTGGGCGGCGTCCAGACCCCATGTAATGATGGTCGAAGCAGAGATCGTCCGGGCGGAAAGGCAGGTAGCGATCGACCTCGTATTGCATCACCTGGCCTAGGTTTTCCCGGGCCGCTTCGGGCAAAGCGATCAACCGCACCATTGCCTCCCGGCGCGGGATACCCACCCTCACCCGATCGGTGCTGATGCGGTTGCGGCGGAAAAAGTTCTGTATCTCCAGAGCCGCCATTTCCTCGATTCTTTCCGGCCCTGCATCTGACGGAAACGTTTGAAACAGACTGTGCCGGACCAGAGTTCCCTGAAGGGTCCGCTGGAGATGGACAATGGCCAATCCCTTTTCCTGAAAGTCTATACCCACACTGGAGCGAAGTACGATCATAATGATATCCGCTATTACAAAATTTCGCTCTCGATAAAACCGAAGATTCCGGTTAAAACCGGTCGCTACATCCGTATCGGAAAAATTGCAGGTTATTGTTGCTCCATGGGAATAATTTCCGCATCGTCATCCCACTGGACAATTTTATAGGACGGCGTTTTACCGCCGGTAATATACACCACCCCGCGCACGGCCCTCCGCACACCCGTCTCCACTTCTCCCTCCGCATAAATGGTAAAAAAACTGGAAGGGCTGACGCTGAGGAATGGCTCCGCTGCCCTGGCCTCCTGGCCGAGCTTGGACCGGACTTCCTGGACAGAGCGGAATTCCTCTTTTTCCCTGGCCCGAATGATGGTGGCCGCTCTTTCCGGTCCTATACCGGGGATAGCTTCCAGCACCGCCTTTGGAGCGGTGTTGATGTTCACACGGCCGCGCGAGGCGTAGACAGTAAAGATATCCACCAAGCCGGGGCCATCCAGGGGTGTCTTGAGTCCGATGGTGGCGGCCATGGTAGTTCCGATCCGCCCCCCGTAAAAGATTTCCCTGGTTACGCCTTTGACAAGGAGCAGTTCCTCGAGAACATCGATGAAACCATCCTTGCAAGAATACGGCTCAGGGAGACTCCGGTAATAGGGCTCCTCTGCACCGTTGGCCCGGTGGAACTGGTTTTCGTCCCGCCAGTCGAGAATGGAATCCACCACTATGTCCCGGTTCTGGGCGTCCAGCCCCATGAAACCGATCACATCTCGCAGAGCCCGGTCAGGAATCCTATTAATATCTATCTTTCCGCCTTCATCCTGTATTCGTATCCGGCACTTTTCTCCGGCGATCAAAACCTCGTTTAGCCTGCCGTCCATTCTCCAGAGGGATTTACGTTCTTTTTTTTGGCTTTCTGACTCCTGAGGAAGTAGTTTGATCCTGGTTCTCCGGGTGATCAAATAGGGCAACCTTTGTTGCCGCTTTTCGTTGAGAATCCGGATTATTTCCACCAGTCCGTACTGAAATCCTCCGCGGGCCGCATAGTATGCCCTGATGCTGTCCCCGTAATTTTGCGCAATGTCGGTCTCGGTGCGCATGGCAAAAGCAAACTCCATGACCACAACGGACAGGAGCGCCACCACCCACAGAACCAACACCAGCGCAACGCCTCTGGGTCCGACAGACGCCTGCATCCCGCCTACTTGAGGAACGGCCTCACAGCAGGAAACCTCAATCTTCTGCTCTTGATCCATGGCTTTGAAGGTATCCACACGATCCAATCAAGCGGGGATATCCCCTCTTCGATCCATTCCATCCGGATCCGGACCCCCATTGGCAGCCCTCTCATCCGACGGCCGTCCCATTTATTCCGCCAGGTCGGCTCTTTTTCACCGGGAGTCGTGCCTAAATAATCAAACCGCACAGAGCCGACACCCGTGAGAAGAACATTGCCATCCTTGTCCGGAACTTCCTGCAGCGAATCCATCCCCCGGACATAATATTCTCTAGCCCGGAATATCTGGTCATCCGCCAGTTCATAGAATACCTGCACCAAGCCGTTCATGGACGGATCCAGGGCGCGCGTGCTCACGAATCGCACTGTTTTCGGCCTTCCCTGGAAAAAAACCGGAGGCCCTTTTTTCCGTATCTCCAGTACCTCTTGCCTGTCCAGTCTCAACCTCTGTCCCGATTTCAGAGGCTTGACCAGGCTGTATGGATAAGCGTCCCGAAGCTGTGAGCTGATCAGGTCCGAAATTATCCGGAGGCGCTGGAGCCGATCGGCCCCTTTCTCGCCCTTTTCCCATGCCTGGATTCCCAGCCTCAATCCGCCGAATACCACGCCAGCCATCAATCCCAGAATGGTGATGGCGACGAGGACCTCCAGGAGGGTAAATCCTTTTTGTTGACTCTCACGGTTCTTGCTTTCCCGGATCATAGTCCCTTTTAGGCTATCGCGACCCTCTAGGGGAGATCATCTGCTTAGTGGGAATGAGAGATCGGGGGGGAAATATTTTTTATACCAAACCCCATCTATCCTCTCCCACTCATCCGTCCGCTTGGGCGTGACGATGGAAAACCCGGACGATCCCTGGTGTATGTCAAGATGAAAAACCACATCTGCCCGCCCCCGGTCGCCCTCAATCACAATGTTTTGGATGCCCACTCTGGAAATCCGCAGCAGGGGGGTTTGATTCAGTTCTTTGTACTTTTCCAACGAAAGCTCTTTGCGAAACCTGGGGGATTCCATCTCATAGGCTGACTGAAAATTATTATTGGATTTGGCTTCCCAGTATGCCCGGATGCGGCTGGCCAGTATATCTTCCGGTTCAGCGCATATGACGGTTGATGGATTCGATATCACGGCCAGTGCGCTCATGGCTATCACTGTGCATAATACAGGCCATATCCGCCGTTCAATTAAATAACGGCATGCGCCAGTCAAAAAAGGAAAAGCGTTTGCAATGCTTACGATCATCTTATTTACTCCTCATTTGCCGTCTTTTCTGTATGTATTGGATGATGGCATCGCTCATGGCGCGCACATCCTTGAACTCGTGGTACCACTCTCCATCGATTTTGAACCATTTGTCATCTCTGACGAGTTTCAGCTTGGTCCTCAGGACAGGCGCAGTGATCATCACTTCTTGCTGGATGGAAACTACAGCCCGATCCTCCTGGAGGTCTACAGCCAGGATCTTGAATGATAGCAATTTCGTGCTTGCCTGCTGAGGGGAAAAGTTCATACCTGCGTACCGGTAAATGGGCACTTTTTTACGTCCTTCCGGATGTTCAATGGAATATGCCACTTCCACCTGATCCTTGATTTTTGCGTCCCAGTATGTGTTGACGCGCTGGATCAACTCCTCCTGGGATGACCCTGGTCTGTCATTCAGATGAGCACAGCCGACAAAGACCACTGCCGCAGCCATAGGAATGAAAAATCGCATTATCCATGAAGCGTTGTTCATAATTTATCCTTATGTTGGATTGTTTTGGGTTCGGGCAGGACCAGTTTCAGCGTGTTGAGTTCCACCGAGCGTTCCCTGCCTATTCGCCTGTAGAAAACGCGTGCTGTGAGTTGAAAAGTTTCCATCTCCAGTTTTTCATCTTCTATCTGGGGCAAGGGGTACAATGATACCAACGTCTCCCACCTGAAGCCGTCCTCAAAAGTCCCTCGACGTTCTCCTGCCGCAGGACGGTCCTCCAGGGTCAGCTCCTCCAGTTTTTCCCTGGCATGCATGAAGGCCAGAGTATGCTGCCGCGATGCGGAGAGGGCCTGCAATCCGCCCTGAAAGAGCTCGAAGATGGTTACGAACGAAACCCCGAGCACCACGAGGGCCACCAGAACTTCCAGCAGGGTGAATCCTCCGGTGGCCTTTCTCCGGGAACTCATCTTTCATTTTCCTCCAGTGGTTCTCTGATCTCGGCGCTGCCGGTGATTCGATCGACCAGTATTCGGAGAGACCTCCCGCGGTCATCACGGAAAAGAATCTCTCCCCCGGTGCTCCTTCCGTCCGGATAGAAGAAAAAGACGAATCGCGTGACCTCATCACTCAGCTCTTCACCGCCGATTTTCATCTCTCCAATGCTAATGCCCTGTGGAAGAAGATACGAGATAACCTTGTGTGCTGGTAACTCCCCTTTCCGATCTTCTCCGGGCTCGGTAACGGCACCGGCTTCATTTACTCTATCTTCCCCAACACGGAATTCCCTTTCCTGATCCTTCCGAAGGCCCGTGAAAGGATATATTGTGAGTCTTTGATCCTTCCTATCGATATCGACCACCATCGTCTGCTTGAATGCAACGGCTCTGTTGCGGGCCTGGCGCATCAGTGCGCTCGCTTTGCGGCAGCTCGTCTGGAGCTTTGCGCTTTTGATGCCGGTGGTGATGGCCGGCGCCACCACGGAGGCCACCAAAGCGACTATGGCCAGCACCAGGATCATCTCCAGCAAGGTGAATCCCGCCTGGTGCCGCGGGCAAAGCCGAGGGGGCACCCGTGTCCCGGGCGGCACTGATCGAAACAGTATATCACAGGTGAACCTGCGGCTTTGCCTTCGCCACTCAGGGCCGCTTTTCATTGAAAATTTAATAATCAGCATTTCAAGTTTAGCATTTTTAAATGATAATTTTGGCATTTTTCATTTCATTGACCTAAACCCTTCCAGGATACTATGTCCATGTCATTTTTCTCGCCGCCGGGCTGACCATCCTGTCCGTAAGAAATGATGTCATAGTCCTCGTGATCTCCAGGAGACTTGTAAACGTAAGGTCTGCCCCATGGATCTAGAGGAATTTCCTTGGGCAGGTAGGGGCCGTCCCAGCGGGGCTCATTGGGAGGAGCCTCGCGAAGCACCGCCAGGCCCTGCTCTGTGCTGGGATATTTGCCCAAATCCAGGCGGTAGATGCCAAGCGCTGTGGCAAAGAGCTCTATCTGCGTTTGCGCAGATTGTTGTTTGGCTCGGTCCACCTTGCCGAACATTCGCGGTCCCACCAGTGCCGCCAGCAACCCTATGATGATCATCACCACCAGCAATTCGATGAGGGTGAAACCAGCAGAAGAAGTGGCGCGTTTGTTCCTGTAATTCATATCGGCCACAATCTCATCTCCCTCGTGCCGGATAAAAACGGAAGAAATAACCGATCTGTTCCTGTGTCTCATGTCGGGAACCCCTCCGCTACATAGTATCCCTGAAAGGGATTGATGAAAAAATGCCTCCAAAATACGCCCCTTACTGTTGTTTTTATACGGTCGGCATATAGGGACAGCCCCTGAATGACAATTACTATGAATTATCTCAGATCACCCCACAGTGGCGACCCTCCCTTAAAAAGGAATCTCGTGGATGCTGAAGATGGCCGAGAGCATTGATAGCACAATAAACCCCACCATCATGCCCATGGTCAGGATCAGCATGGGCTCCAGCAGCGACGTAAATCGCCTGATCACGTTGCGAACCTCCCGGTCATAATTGTCGGCCACATTCAGCAGCATTTCATCCAGACGGCCCGTCTCCTCCCCAACGGTAATCATATGGACGGCAAGGGGGGGGAAAAGGCCGTTTTCCATAAGGGGCCGTGCAAGGCCGCCTCCTTCTTTGACAGTGTTTTGGACGTGCTCCAGTGAGCGGGCGATCACCTGGTTGCCGATGGTCTCACGGACAATGCGCACAGCAACGAGAATAGGCACGCCGCTACGCAGAAGAGTGCCGAGGGTTCTGGCAAAACGGGCTGTCTCGATCCGCTGCACCATCCCACGCACAAATCCTATGCGCAGTTTGAGACCGTCCCACCTGACTCTTCCTTCATCGGTGGAAACGTAAGCCTTCCAGGCCAGGATCACCAAGGCCGCCGCCCCGATAATCATCCACCAGAAATGCCTGACTATGTAGCTCATATCAAGAATTATCCGGGTGGATAAAGGGAGGGCCTTGTCCATCTGGGAGAATATCAAGGTGAACTTCGGTAAAACATACGTAAGAAGAATGACCACGGAGATGCCCGCCACCATTGTCAAAATGGCGGGGTAAACCATGGCCGAGACCATGTAGTCCCTGAGTTCCTGGGTACTTTCCTGAAACTCGGTCATCCGACGCAGCACCAGTTCCAGCACACCTCCTTCCGCACCCGCCCGCACCATGTTAATATACAGGCGCGAAAAGACAGCGGGGTGCCGCTGCATTGCCTCATGAACAGACTTTCCCGACTCGATATCCCGCAGAACCGCCTCCACCACGCTTTGCAATCTGGGGTTCTCCGTTACGCGCGCGCAGATGGACAGTGCTCTGTCTATGGGTAGTCCCGCCTCCAGAAGAGCAGTGAACTGCTGGGTGAAGGTAAGGATATCGCGACCGGAGATCCGGCGCAAAAGGGTGCTGAAATCCAGCGCGCGGAGCGCATAAAAACGCACTACCTGACGCTGGATCTGCAGCGGTATGAGGCCCCTCTCGTGAAGGCGCTCGACAACAGCGCTCTCCGACTCTTCCTCAATGGCCCCCTGTACCACTTCACCGCCTATACTACTGGCCCTGTAATGAAATTCCGGCATGATCGAATTATTATCGCACGTTTTGCCTTGAATAACGAGGCGCTTTTGAGTCTATTTTGCATTTGTATTTATTTTAGTTTTTATTGCTTGCGCAAAGCATGGACGACTTTCAACGCTTTTTGGGCATCTGTATGACCCGGGAAAAAAGCCAGGGTCGTCTTCAGAGCTTCCTCGGCTTTGTCGTATTTCTTCACCTTCGCGTACGCCACTCCCAGGTTGGTATACAAGCTTGGCGAGCGGAAATAGCGCAGCGCGGTCTTGTAACTGTTCAGGGATTCCTGGAAATGGCCGGCAAAAAAAAGAAGATCCCCCATGCAGGCCCACATCTCGCCATTGGATGGCGCCAGCCGGAGACCGAGACGCAGTTCATTGACTGCTCTTCTCATAGCTTCCGGATGCTTTCGGGGATCGAGTTTTTTCTGAAAGATGGCGTTCACTGCATTTTTTGCGTACCTGTAATGCCACTCGGCTCGAAGGGGACGGATCATTTGATATATCCCCGCCGCAAGGAGCAAAACCAGACAGGCTTCAAGCACCAACCGCTTTTTACGCGCTGAATCCGGGATGGTTGCCCGCGCTCTGACTTTTTTTCGTCTGACAGAATGCATCAACGCTCAGTCCCCTGTATTGTTCGTATTGTTCCATTTGTGGCTGCCTTTTGGCAATTCTGTCATCTTATTGGTGAATTACTGGTCCAGCGTTACGCGCATCAATTCGCTGATGGTGGTTATTCCTTTGCGAACCTTTTCCCAGCCGTCCTCCCGGAGAGTGCGCATCCCCTTGCGTATGGCCGCATCTCGGATTATGCCGGCATCGGAGCGATTGGTTATGAGCTTTCGGATCTCGTCATCCACCTCCAGGAACTCGTATATCCCCGTTCGCCCTCTAAAACCGGTGTCATAGCATTGCTCACAACCCTTTCCCTTGTAGAACTTCCAGTCCCGAAACGCCTCCGGGGGCAATCCCAGTTGCTCCAACATAAGGATGTCCGGCTCATATTCAGCCTTGCATTGAGGGCAGATCACACGCACCAGCCTCTGGGCCAGCACGCCCATGAGGCATGACGCCAGCAGATAATCCTCCATTTCCATCTCAAGCATGCGCGTAACGGCGCCTGCGGAGTCGTTGGTGTGCAGGGTGCTGAAGACCACGTGTCCTGTCAGCCCCGCATGTATGGCTATTTCCGCCGTCTCATGGTCCCGTATCTCACCAACAAGAATAATGTCCGGGTCCTGTCGGACAATGGAGCGGAGTCCATGTGCAAATGACAGACCGATCTGCGGCTTGACCTGAATCTGGTTAATTCCCGGCAGTTGATACTCAACGGGGTCTTCGATGGTGATGATTTTCTTGTCCGGCGTGTTTATTTCTTGCAGCGCGCTGTAGAGGGTGGTGGTTTTGCCCGAGCCCGTTGGGCCGGTCACAAGAATCATGCCGTAAGGCCTTGCAATCAGGTCGCGAAAGACCGAGAGTGTGTCCTCCGGGAATCCGAGGCTGCGTATATCCAGAATGACGCTCTCGCGATCCAGGATGCGCATCACCACACTCTCTCCGCACATGGTGGGGATGGTTGAGATGCGGAAATCGATGTCCCGGCCCGAAATTCTCAGTTTGATCCGGCCGTCCTGGGGCAGACGCCGTTCGGCAATGTTCATCTTAGCCATGATCTTGATGCGGGATGTGATGGCTGGCTGCAGCCGTCGAGGGGGCGATTCCACCTCGTACAGCACCCCGTCTATCCGATACCGGACTTTGAGCGAATTCTCGAAAGGTTCAATGTGTATATCACTGGCATGGGTCTCCAGGGCGCGGGTGATGATGAGGTTGACCAACCGTATGACGGGAGCCTCGGAGGCCATATCCCGAAGATGCTCCACATCCTCGGGATCAACGACCGCGTCCACCTCCCCCATTCCCAGATCTCCCACAATCCGTTGCATTGTGGAGGCTCCAGATCCGTACAGCCTCTCGATAGCCTCTTCAATATCGCGCTGGCGGCCGATGCATCGCTGCACCCGAAGACGGCAGGCCTGCTCGATGGCCTCGATGGTGTAAAAATCCTCCGGGTCGGCCATGGCGACCACCAGGGCCTCGTCTCGCTGATCCACCGGAATGAATCGAGCCTGGCGCATGAACTTTAGAGAAAGGCTGTTGACCTGGACCGGCGCCGACGGGTATTGTTCCGCCGTCAAGGACTCAACCTCCAGCAGTTCACTCATGATCTGGATCATCTCAT
>JAFDED010000093.1 GCA_019310535.1 Deltaproteobacteria bacterium | reverse complement strand
GAGGAGCCCGGCCCACACGTCATGGAGTCTACATGCAGCGAGGTGGGCATCCACAGAGGACAGGAATCCACCCAGGAGCAAACCGAGGAGAATGAGTTCAGAAGTCACCCCATTAATCACGGCCAAACGGCTCTTGTCTTGCGTGTAGGCATTGATCTTTTCGAGGCTTTCTGCATCAATAAAACCTTCAAAGCGCCTGGACACGTGTCCTCCGCGGCGCTCGAGGTGTCGGCGGTTGAGCTTTTCAATGATGATGGAAAAAAGAAGCTGCAAAAGATACGCCGCCAAAAAAACGACCAGAAGCTCATTTAGCTTTATCATATCTCTCAGCCATCTTCTCCAAACGGCAAGCCGTTTATGTTACGCGGGCAGCTTTATGGTGGAAGCCGGCTGAAAAGGGATGTGCGGCGAAGTCATTGTAGAGCCGCCGCCACGGCTTCCAGGCGGGGCTCGATGCGTACCGTCTTACCCTTACCCGGCAATTTCAAGACTGCCCGGACATCTTTAAGGCCACTGCCTGTAATAAGGACCACGATTTGCTCCCCGGACTCAACCAGGCCCGAGGGCACCGCTTTCAACAACCCTGCAAAGGAGGCGGCGCCAGCCGGTTCGGCAAATACCCCGCAACCGCCGGCCAATGTTTGCATGGCCTGGAGGATCTCGTCATCGGTCACGGCGACAAAAGCTCCTCCGCTTTCCCGGACGGCCCGCATTGCCTTGATCCGATCCCGCGGCAGGCCGGCGGCAATGCTGTCGGCGATAGTGTGCACCTCAACAGGCGTTATTTCCGATGGATCGACACCCCTCTTCCAGGCGTTATACAGCGCCGCCGAACCCGCGGCCTGAACCCCTATCAGCCTGGGCATATGATCGATCCACCCCAACGCCAGCAGATCCTTAAGGCCCTTATGGAGACCTCCGATGATACAGCCGTCCCCGACGGAAACGAAGATACAATCCGGAGCACGCCAGTAGAGTTGCTCGCAGATCTCCAAGACGGCCGTCTTTTTGCCTTCAGTCATGTAGGGATTATACCCGGTGTTGCGGTTATACCAGCCATAGGTGCGGGTGGCTTCGAGGCACAGTTCAAAGGCATCGTCATAGGTGCCTTCGACCAGCAGCACGGTGGAGCCGAAAACCAGCAACTGGGCGATCTTGGCCTCGGGTATGGATGCAGGCACGAAGATGACATTGGGCTGTCCCACGCTGGCGCACAGGCCAGCCAGCGCGGCCGCCGCGTTCCCGGTGCTCGCAGTGGCTACGATCTGCGACCCGGCTTCCCGGGCTCTTACCACCGCGATGGCACTGGCCCGGTCCTTGAGGGAGGCAGTGGGCTGACGACCGTCGTCCTTGATCCAGAGGTGCTTCAGATTCAGGGACTCGGCCAGTCGGTCAGCGGGATACAACGGAGTCCACCCCACCGACAACGGCGGCACAGGACTTTCCGGCTCAACGGGGAGCAAGGGCTTGTAGCGCCATATGCTGTAGTCCCGGCTGCCAACCAGATCCTCGAGCGGCAGGGTGCGGGAGATGGACGCATAGTCATATTGCACGTCCAAAATTCCCTCATCACCGTGCAGAGGACAGACATACTCCACCTCATGGAGGGCATATTCAGCGCCGCAGAGCAGACATTTCAGGCCGATGGCGTGGGACATCTTTATCTCATCGTTAACGCCATCACCGCCTTTTGCACGTGCAGGCGGTTCTCAGCCTCGTCATAGACAACAGATTGCGGGCCGTCGATGACCGCGTCGGCGACCTCGACATTCCGATCAGCGGGCAGGCAATGCATGTAGATGGCGTCCGTTTTCGCGAGACTCATGCGGCGCTCATCGGTGATCCAGTGCTGATATTTTCGCCCGATGCGCGCCGATTCGTCCAGGTCCCCGGTGCTCAGAAGGCAGCCCCAGGACTTGGGGTACACGATGTCGGCGTCCCGGAACCCGGCGTCCATGTCATTCATGATTTCAAGGCTGACGCCGTTACGACGGGCGTTCTCTTTCGCCTGTTCAATAATATCGGGCATCAGGGAATATTCCGGCGGGTGCACCAGCCGCACGTTCATGCCGAACCTGGTCATGAGCAGGATCAGGGATTGAGGCACGCTGATGGGCTTTTGGTAACTGGCGGCGTAGGCCCAGGACACGACGATGGTTTTGCCGCGAGGATCGGCCTTCTTCTCCATGATCGTCATCAGGTCCGCCAGGATCTGGAAGGGGTGATAGATGTCGCACTGCATGTTGAGCACCGGCGCCCGGGAGGCCGCCGCCACGTCCCTGATGTAGCTGTTGCCCGCCTTCCAGTCGCACTGGCGGATTGCAATACCATCGTAGTAGCGCCCTAATATTTTCCCTATCTCACAGGCGGTATCTCCGTGGGCGATCTGCGTCGTCCCAGACTCGATGAAGGCCGCGTGCCCTCCAAGCTGTGCCATGCCCGCCTCGAAGGAAGCACGGGTGCGGGTGCTGGTGAAAAAGAACAACATGGCCAGCACCTTGTCCCGCAACAAGGGGTGGGGTTCTCCCACCGCGCGTTTGCGTTTCAGGTCGAAGGCCACATCAAGGACTGTCTCGATCTCTTCTTTTGTCCATTCCTGCGTCGTGATCATATGGCGTCCGCGCAAATCAGACTTCATGAGTCAGACCCTCCGTACATCCGAATGCGAGGATTCTCCCCGCGCTGCGCAAACAGTTTCATCCTGTGATTCTGTCATTATGCTACTATCGCCAGTCAGGCGTATCCCTATGGTTCCTCTTATTCAGCTTGTATCTTTCGATACGAGGGCGGGCAGCAGGGCATAAAAACCGGCCGCGTCAACCACCTCATGAAGGGGGACCTGATCCAACACGGTATGGGCGTGCACTTCGTCGCCCGGCCCGAAGCCAATGGCGGGAATACCGGCCTTGCCCATCCAGTAGGTGCCGTTGGTGCTGAAGTTCCACTTGCCCGTTCCGGTGGGTCTGCCGAAGTAGAGCTCGTATGCCTTCAGCCCGGCCTGCACCAGGGAGTGGTCTTCTTCCAGCGTCCATGCGGGGAAGTATTTCTCTTCGGGGAAGACAAAGCCCGTGTAACTGGGCTCGTTGTAAAAGAGGATCTTAACCTGGATATCTCCCCCATCCCTGTTCTCAGGGGGGATGAGGGCGCTGACTTCTGCCAGGGCCTGGTCTTTGGTCTCGCCGAAGGTCAGGCGGCGATCGATCCAGATGGTTGCCTCGTCCGGGACAGCGTTGATGCTGACTGTTTTGACCTGCATATCGGTTACGGTTATTTTCCCCTTGCCCAGGAAAGGATGATCTCCCAGGGAAGGTTCCAGGTTTTGCACCCCGGCGATGACCGGCAGCAGTTTATAGACGGCGTTTTCGCCCAGTTCATTGCTCGCCGCGTGGGCGGAGCGCCCTTTGGCGACCACCTTCATTTCCACCCGGCCTTTCTGGCCGCGATACACACGCATCCGCGTCGATTCACCGATGACCACGCGGTTGGGGCGTATTCCCTCCGCCTCAACCAGGGCATGAGGGGCTATGCCGTCGCACCACTCCTCCATATTACCGAAGTAATAAGCGGTAACACCTTCCAACAACCCCAGGTCCCCGGCGATGGCCAGGCCGTAAACCATTCCCGGCGTGGACCCTTTCTCATCACCCGCGCCGCGGGCATAGAGGATGCCGTTCTCCTCCTTGCCCTGAAAGGGGTCCCACTTCCAGGCATCCGGGTCTCCGATGCCGACGGTGTCGATATGGCTGTCGTACACCATCACCACAGGGCCACTTCCCATACGGCCCAGAATATTACCCATGCGGTCGAACCGTATATCCTCGAAACCCAGGGGTGTCATTTCCCTGGCGATGCGCTCCCCCACCTCCTGGATCCGGCCTTCCATGCTGGGGATAGCCACGATCTCTCGCAGGAGACGCAGGATATCCTCCCGGGCATCTGTGACCCGAAGGCGTACTTCATTCGCTGCTTTTGTTAAATCCATGAAGCCTCCCGCCTGCAGGAACGCAGGGGCGCATCGCGATGCGCCCCTGCAAAATTCCCCCTCCTCTCCCCGCAACGGGGGAGGAGAGGGGATGGTGTAAAAGGGGAGAGCATCCAGAAAATTTACTCATTTGACCGCAACCTGCTATGAAACTAGCATGCTCCAGGGCGGCGTGATTATTTAATAAGAACCCAGTTATTGTAAAAAGAAGTATAGGAGAAAGAGGTCTGGACGTCAACTAATAAAGCAATCACAGTGATGTGCATCTTTTCAGTAGAATCCAAACAACTTGGGTATGGCCATGGAGATATCCGGTATGAAGGCGATTATAAACAACGTGATAAACTCCACTACAATAAAAGGGAGGATGGCTCGAGATAGCTTCTCGAGGCTGATCCTGGTTATGCCGCATGCCACAAACAGACACGCACCCACAGGTGGAGTAATGAGGGCGATATTGAGGGATAGTACCATAATAATGCCAAAATGAAGAGGGTTCACCCCCTGGCTGACAGCAAGGGGATGGAGAATTGGACCGAGAATTATCAATGCTGCCGCGATATCCATGAACATTCCCACAATGATCATCAGCAGCAGGATGAGCAGGAGCAGGATATGTTTATTAGTGCTTACTGAAAGGATGGCTGCTGCCACGGCCTCGGGGATTTTTTCAGAAGCAAGGATCCATCCGCATATGGAGGCAGTGCCGATAATGAGGAACACAACCCCTGTGGTCATGGCAGTCTTGTAAAAAAGTTCCGGGAGATCTTTAAGACTGAGGGTCTTTAATACAAAGAACCCCACAAACGCTGCGTACCCGACTGCCACAGCAGCCGCTTCCGTTGGTGTAAAGACACCGCTCAATATCCCGCCCAGGATAATAATCGGCATTAAAAGGGGTATTACAGCCTCTCTGGTGGCCTTCAGCATCATTATCAGACCGCTTCTTTCCCTTTTTGGATATCTGCGTTTGGCTGCAAAGTACCCTGCCAGTATCATAAGCAGAAAGCCCAGGAGCAATCCCGGCAGTATTCCGGCGGCGAAGAGCCCGGCGATGGATACGTTCATAATTGAGCCGTAGATCACCATCATGTTGCTCGGCGGTATCGTCGGCCCGATGATTGACGAAGACGCCGTCACCGCAGCACTGTAATCCATCTCATAGCCGTCCTCTACCATCGCCGGGATCAACATGGTGCCGATGGCAGCGGTATCGGAAACTGCTGCGCCTGTAAGTCCGGCAAAGAAAATGCTGGCAACGATATTGGCATGGGCCAGGCCTCCCCTTAGGTGTCCCACGAGCACATTGGCAAACCGGACCAACCTGTGGGTAATCCCCGTTTTATTCATAATCTCGCCGGCAAGGATAAAGAAGGGCATGGCCATCAAGGTAAACATATCAAGGCCGGCATAAAAACGCTGGGGTACCATGTTCAAAAGGACAGAGATGTCCATCTTGATAAAAACCGCAAGGGCGGCTATTCCCAGGGCAAATCCGATGGGCGTCCCGAGAAGTAAAAGCCCGAAAAAAACAATAGCAATAAATCCCAACATATCGGATTTTCTCGTTGATACCGTTATTTACTTAGATATTGAAGGGCTTACTATCTTGATAATAATCAAAAATATGGTTTGGAGTAGAGCCAAAAACCCTGCTATCGGGATTGCAGCCAAAGACCAGGTCATGCTGATTCCTAAGAGAGGAGAGATCTGGTTCTTGCCGTTGATTGCCATGTAATAGCCCCGCTGGGTGAGAACCCATAAAAAAAGCAAGATGGCAAGATGGACACCCACCGTACACCATCGTTCAAGTCCGGGAGGCAATTTCTGTACAACAAGGGTGATTCCCACGTGTTCACGTTTCATAATTCCCATGCTTACCGCAAGGGAAGCGGCCCAGATCATTAAGTACCGGGCCGCTTCCTCTGTCCAGCCAAGCGGGCTCACAAGGACATACCGAAAGACAACGCCAAGAATCACGATAGCGGTCATTGCACCTATGGCAATAATACAGGGAATTGCCGCTGTCCTTTCCACTATCCAGGCAAGCTTTTCAATTATTGAGAGAAGTCTTTTTCTGCTGGGGCTGGAGTTCATCGACCGGAAGTCCTTACTTTGCCTGGGCCTTGATGTTTTTTTCAGCTTTCGCAATAGCGGTCAAGAATTTATTGATCCACATTTCCCCTTCATCCCCCAGTTTCTCCGATATGAGCTTTTTCGCTCCTGCAATGGCCAGTTTTTTAAACTGGGCCAGCTCGTCGGCATTGGGGGTATACACCTCCATTTTCTTTGCGATAGCCGGGAGTCCTTTCTCCGATGACTCAATGATCCTGTTCAGACCCCTTCCCGCCACAAGCGCTGTTTTAGCAGCGTCAACGACGATCTCCTTCTCCGAGAGGCTTAAGGCCCGGAACCATTTATCGTTCATCACCCATACATACGGGGCATACAGATGATTGGTCAAAGTCAAGTACTTCTGAACCTCCTGGAATTTGGCCATGTTGATTATAGGTATGGGGTTCATCTGGCCATCGACAACTCCGGTCTGCAAAGAAGTATAGACCTCCACCCATGCGATGGGGGTCGGTGCACCTCCCAGGGACTTTATAATTCCCATATGAAGGGGGATGGACATGGTACGGATTTTCAACCCCTTCATATCCGCCGGGGATTTTATCGGTCTTTTGGAATTCGTAATCTGGAAGAATCCTCCTGATTCACCGAATCCCAGAACTTTAAATCCGGTCTTTTTCCGAATATCCTCGGCCATTTCCTGACCGAAAGGCCCGTCATATACCTCATATGCCACTGCATAGGAACTGAATGCAAATGGGAGGTTGGTCACATCGTAAAGCTTATAGAACTGTGAAATACCCGTTCCGGAGGCTATGTAACTCTGAATGACACCCTGCTGAACCTGTTCCATGGACTCGCGTTCTTTCCCCAATTGGCCCGCCGGGTAAAGTTCAACCTGTATGCTGCCGTTTGTATTTGCCTCTACCATGCTTTTAAATACCGCGGCAATGGGGGCGGTCGGGTTTTCAAAAGGCTCCTGAGGATTTAAGTGGGCAAGCTTCAGCACATTGGCGGAAAAGGCATTGCCTGAAAACACCATCATCAATATAAAAGTAAACACCACCATGAAAGATCCACGAAATACAGTTTTCCTTCTCATCACTGTCCTCCTTTTTTTTTTAAATTTTTTATTCCTCCCCTCACTCTTTTCCTGGAAAACGATGCTACCTCCTTTACAGTGATAAAGAGCGGCTGATACTTCACAAAAATCAATCCCCGTGATTTCAAACCTGCCGGGACAGGCAAAGGGGATGCCGCACCGAATAATGCAACTAATTAGATGATTTTTCGGGTTCATTGTCAACCATTTTGTTGTTCAGGAATTACCCAAAAATTACGAGGAAAAATTGAGAGGCTTGTCTTCGAGATAATCACCAAAAATTTTTTTGGGGTAGCACACCTTGCCGGAATGCAGTGGAGGCTGAGTGTGTGCGAAGCACAGGTGAACCATTGCAAGCTCTCATCCTATTTCTCCTGTGCCTTCGGCACCACCTATCCGCTGGCGCGGCAAGGTGGGCTACCCCCTTCGCCGTTTCCCGGATTGGCGGGCAACCTGTGATTCAACACATAGACAACAAAAAACAAGAGCGGTATGATGTTATATTTCATCCCTTTTCCATCTGTGCAGTTTTACTGCCTGACCGCCTGACCGCGACAAAATAAAAGTTCTTGACTTTATAAATAAAAATTATAAGAATACTGACCGCAGCCAATGAAATTAATTATATACCCGTAAAACCGATTCACCATGAAAATCGAACGATGTAGGAAAATGATCAACCGCCGGGAATTCCTCAGATATACGGCGGGTCTGGCAGTCGCTTCGGCGGCGGTTTCTACAGGTCACACGAGAACCCGGGCTGCTGTCACCGGCAAGCGCATCCCTGAGCTCGAATTGCTGGCCCCGGACTGGCCGGCCGCGCGGGAGGCGCTCAGTGGGATTCTGCCCCACTGGGAGTCGTTGGGCCTGAAAATAAAGGTGTCCTTTGAGCCGTTCGAAGAGGCGTATCCACGAATCCTGGCGCATCGATTCGGCCATGGGGCGTGCATGATCTGGGGCCCCGGGGAAGAGAGGCTGGACCCCGGATTTTTCCTGAGGGAGTTTTACCATTCATCCCGGGCCCAAAAAGGATTTTGGAATTACGGACGATTCCAGGATACAACGGTGGATGATAAGCTCGCGGCGCAGGATGAGGAGATGGACGCGAGGCGGCGCGCGGAAAAAATTGTTGCTCTGCAGGGGCGCCTTGCCGGGGAGCACGCCGTCTTCACCCTCATGCATCCCCCGGTATGGCAGGCTTTCAACGTCAAGGACTGGGAGGGGCATATCGCCCAGATCGGAGCGGGATACGTTACTCTTTGGACTTATTTGAGGATTCGCTCTCGCACAGGGCGAAAAATTTTCCGTGTTGGAACAGAGGAGACCGTGGAGAGCTTCAACCCCGTGGTTGCCCGCAACAACGTCCATCGACTAGTATACGACACCTTTGCACGCTGGGGGCCGGACGGCGGGGTTGTCCCATGGGCAGCATCGGCATGGAAAGTGATTGGCGATGATGAAGTGGAGTTTACAATCAGGCCCGGGATGCGCTTTCACGACGGCAAGGCGGTCACCGCGGAGGATGCCCGTTTTTCCCTGGAGACCGTCTATAGCACGGGAGCGGCTGCTTTCCCCGCGGCTGTGAGGGAAATCGAGCGGGCTGAAACCAGGGGGGAGGACACGGTGCGCATCAGGCTAAAGCGCCCCCACGCCCCGTTTCTCACAGCAGGGATCTGCTCTATCCCTGTTTTGCCGCGCCACATCTGGCAGGAAGTTGATGATCCGCTGAAGTGGAATAACACATCCATGATAGGCAGCGGCCCGTTCCGCCTTAAGTCCGGCAGCCCGGGAGGCGAGATCATTCTGGAGGCTAATCCGGAACACCGGGCAGTTTCGGAAGCAGTTATCCTTCGGCTATCGTTGCCCGGAGACATGGAAGAAGCCGTGGAGATGCTCCGGCGCGACGAGCTGGATGCCCTGGAGGCCCACCTTTCTCTGGACGCGGTTGATGCTCTGGCCTCCGCTCACCATCTGGCTGTTCGAGAGGCGGCGGGCAACGGCCTCCTGGAAGTGCGGGGCGACCTTTCGCGGCCGCCCTTTAATGACAAGGCCTTCCGGCGCGCGCTGGACCACGCCATCCCCCGGGAGGAAATAAACAGGGTTTCCTTCCGCGGCAGGGCTACCCTGGCCCGCAACAGCGTAATCAGTCCCCGGCTTGAGCAGTGGGGCAGCGCCCGGATTCCCACGGTGCCTTTCAACCTGGAGAAAGCCCGTAACATTCTCAAGGAGGCTGGCTACGGCTGGGAAATGGGTAAGCATCTGTGCTGCCCGCCAATGGGGTGGGAAGACAAAGAGGGGGGCCGGGAAAAAGATTGAGGGAGCAAGCGATAACCGGCTTAAGAACCTTGTGCACCCCAATTATTAAAAAATAGAATTATCAACTTGGTTCAGAGAAATGTTTACTGATTACTCCCTTGTACAGAGCCCTTTCGAGTAGAAATATTGAACCGAAAACCTTGATTCAACAATGTTGAAACATATACACTACCACGATATCCGCGGAGTGGCCCGGACGACCTGTCGTCAGGGCCACCCGCTTAACACTATCTTTGATAGACTGCTTAGGACCTCTGGTGTTCCCGATCAATGACATATTACCAATTGATTGTGCTGATTTGTCTTGATAATACTGTTGTGCAAAGAGTGTCATTTTGTCTATAAACTTCAATCTGCAAAATTAGAGGAGGAGAATCATGAAAACGAAAAGACCTATAATCATTTCCACAATTTTACTTATCGTTTTAGCAGGACTTTGCTTCAATATTGATTCCGCTCTGGCAAAAGAAAAAAATATCGTGATAGCCGGATCGCATGTTAAGGGAACATGGTATCGATTTTCAGGTGGCGTAGCCGCCATGGTAGATAAATATATTCCAGGGTACAAGGCAACCGCACAGCCGTCGCCTGGATCCATACAAAACATCAGGAATTTGAAAGAAAACCATATCGATCTGGGAATGATTATTCCCCCCATGGCATTTAATGCTTACAAAGGGGAACCGCCTTTTGATAAAGATCCCTATCCAAATTTAAGGGCTCTTTTCAATACGTATTCATTTCCAATGCATATTATCGTCAAAGAAAATTCACCGGTAAAATCACTTGCCGATATTAAGGGTCTCAGGATAGGGACAGGCCCCACCGGTGGGGGGGCGTATCTTATAGTAGAATTAATTCTAAATGAATTTGGTTTAACATATAAAGATGTGAGACCCTATTATTATTCAGTATCTGAGAATACCAGAGCCCTTGCTGATGGAAATATCGATGTGACATTTGCCCTCACCGGGACCATGTCTGCAGCCATCTCCCAGCTTATGACAATGCATAAAGTGCGGTATGTCCCGATTAGCATGGAAAAATTGACGTCCCTCAACAAAAAATATTCTTATTTAGCCCCCGGCTACGTAAAAGCAGGAACATATAAAAAAGTCAAGAAAGATGTTCCCGCTGTAATTTTGTGGGGGGTCATGTGCGTCGATGCAAATATTGACGAGGAATTAGCGTATAATATTACCAAAACAGTCTTCGAACATAAACCCGAAATTGTTAAGATCCTCAAATTAGCCGAAGAAATGACCCCTGAAACAGCTTCTAAGAATCTTCCGGTACCGTTGCATCCTGGTGCTGAGAGATACTACAGAGAAATCAAGGTATTAAAATAATCAGCAAATCGGATATAGCCCAAAGATTTAATGAACGACCGGGAATGTTTTTTTGCAAACGCTTATTGATTTGACACAATTGTCATGCAGGGAACCTGTTAGTAACCGGTAGTCAATAACGGATCGGCTTCCAAAAACAGGCCGGTTCGGGGAAAATTTAAGGAGAACACCCGCTGCGTAAGGAAGGCGCCAAACACTATCTATTAACTTCCACACGAGATAAGCCAGTAGCCCTGTAAGGGGAAAGGAATATGACAGCCTGGAGGTTTTCCCCGCCAGGCTGTCAGCTTATATCTGAGGGCGCCTTTACAATCTTTCCACTCTATCTCTTACAATATATTGTGATAGAACCTGCTGTTACACACTTTTGTTGGAAAGCCAAAACCTTCTCTTATATCTGTATGAGATTAACAGTGCTCAAAAAAGAAGCGAGGGCAAAAGCAGCGAAATAAATATTTTCTTGGTTCAACACGCTGTGATGGTATGCCGGTGTTTTGAAATTTTCTGGAATTAGTA
The DNA here is from genome assembly GCA_019310535.1 of Deltaproteobacteria bacterium. Taxonomy (GTDB): domain Bacteria; phylum Desulfobacterota; class JAFDED01; order JAFDED01; family JAFDED01; genus JAFDED01. Next base: position 3,903 of record JAFDED010000093.1, on the reverse strand, counting down.
TAGAACTCCAGACCATAGCCCAAAAATTTCTGCATAGCCATACATTATTATTTACTCAAAATTCGTTTTGAGCTACTCATATTTCACTCAGGGACGGCTGAAACGATTTTTTATTATTACTCATCCTTTGTATTATGCTGTTTATGGATTGATACGTTTTTGCAGCGTGTCAGGAGTCCTTCATTATGGTAGAGCAACAGAAATCGGAAAGTTTGGCAAAGCGCGAGCTGGTTGGATTATGGGGGTACATGCTTATAATTGCGGGGGTCGGAATGTCGTTTTTTCAGATCTATACTGCAGGATTTGGGACCTATCCCGCTATGATTCAGCGAAGTATTCATCTTGCCTTTGGTTTTTTCCTTGCTTTTACTTTATATCCAATGATTAAAAAACAGAGCAAGTCTGATGTACTTAAGATAGTCGATATTTTCATTGGCATTATTGCTGTTTTTTCATGTCTTCACATAATCATAACCTATGATACTCTCTTAACGAGAATGGGGCGCCCCAGTCAAATGGATATCATTTGGGGAGGGATCCTTATTATTTTATTAATCGATATGGGACGCCGCAGTTTAGGGTGGCCGCTACCATTAATCAGTATTGCCGCCATGTTATACTCTTACTTGGGACCCTATATGCCTGACATATTATCACACAGAGGTGTTTCAATTCCGAGAATTATAGCATACATGTATACTACAACTGAAGGCCTGTTTGGAATCCCAATGGCGGTATCCGCAACAGTCGTATATGCATTTATACTTTTCGGAACATTTCTTATCCAATCCGGTACGGGCGATTTTATTATTGATGCTTCATATGCTATTGCAGGTACAAGCCGGGGAGGACCGGCGAAAATCGCGGTCGTTTCCAGTGGTTTTTTCGGAATGATTTCCGGTAGCACAGTCGCTAATGTTGTTAGCACCGGGTCTTTTACGATTCCATTAATGAAAAAAATCGGCTTTCCGGCATATTTCGCAGGAGCTGTTGAGGCCGCTTCTTCTACGGGTGGTCAAATTATGCCGCCCGTAATGGGTGCAGCAATTTTCATCATGGCGGAAATTATTGGAATACCCTATATCCAAATATGTTTAGCAGCGCTCATACCAGCGTGTCTTTATTTCTTATCAATATTTTTCACCATCCATTTCAGAGCGATAAAAATGAACATATCCGGAAACACAAAAGAAGAGTTACCAAACTTAAAAGACTTAATAAAAAAACGGGGGCATCTTATTATTCCACCAATTTTTTTGGTATTTTTCTTGATTGTCATGCGATATAGTCCTATGAAAACAGCTTTTTGGTCTATCCCAATCGTCATTGTAGTATCGATGCTGCGAAAATCCACACGAATGTCTTTTGCAAAGATTCTCCATGCAATGAAGGATGCGGCCTTTATCTCTGTTCAAATCATAGCTGCATGCGGCCTTGCCGGTATTGTTATGGCAGTTATTACCCAAACAGGCCTGGGTCTGAAATTTTCAAATTTACTCATCACTATAGCGCAGCAAGAATTATTTACCACACTCTTTATGGTTATGTTTGTTTCTATTGTTTTAGGGACAGGTGTAACAACATCTGCTGCTTACATTATAACATCATTACTAGGAGCCAGCGCACTTGAAAACCTCGGAGTCCAAGAAATAGCTGCACATTTATTTATTCTTTATTTTGCAGTAATCAGTTTCATTACACCGCCGGTTGCAATCGCTGCTTATGCAGCAGCCGGGATTGCCAATGCGAACCCATTCAAAACGGGATTTATGGCAACACGTATTGGATTTGCCGGATTCATCATTCCATTCATGTTTGTATATCAGCCCTCATTGCTTATGACCGGATCTGTTTTTCAAATAATTGGCGGAATCCTGACTGCGGTCACCGGGATCTTCGCTCTGACGGCCTCTTTAGAAGGATACATTGTGAAAAAGTGTCAATTATGGGAACGATGTGTTCTTTTTGCTACAGCTCTTTTGTTAATTAAACCTGGAAATTATTCCGATCTTTTCGGTTTTTTATTATTGACTATGATCTTTTTTAGGCAAATAGCATCACTAAAATCTGTATATAACTACATTAAAAATGGAATAACAGGAGGCAACAATGACAAAAGATATCAAAATTAAGTTGAAATTTTCGACATATTCGAAAGAAGATTTGATGCAGATGGAACCTGGTCCTCTCAGGGCGTTACTTCATGAACGAACGCATCACAGGATCGAAGTTCCTCTTTATCCTGTGCTCCTTGAAGCGGAATCCAGAAAAATAAGCAGTTTTGGAGATCAGGCGCAACTGGTATTTGATGTTTGGAGGGAGAGAGGATTTCCTGAAGATGCTCCGGACATTCAATGGGTCAAACAATATCTTGATATTGCGAAAAAGATCCGAGCGGGTGAAAAAGTGCACTGGGAGGAGCCGATTTCCACCCCTTTCGCCAGTGAAGAAATGGAAGTTGTAAATAAGTTGATTTACGAGCGCCGATCCTGTCGCGAATGGATCGATAAGGAAATTCCTGATGAGATGATCGAAAAAATCCTTGATGCAGGGAGAGCCGCACCAAATGGATGCAACCTAAACTTGGTCCGTTTCATAGTGATTAAGGACCCTGCCGAAGCGAATATGGTATGGAGTGATATATCAACTGAAAACGCGGTGATAATAGTTATCTGCTACGATGAAAGGAGCAGGCAAGTAGTAGGCCAGGACCGCAGCGTACCACAAAATGCGGGATTCGATGCAGCGGCCGCTGCCGATCACATGCTTCTGATGGCTCATGCCCTAGGCTTGGGAGGAGTCTGGCTGACCTGTACCAAAGATACGGCCAAATCATTTAAAGAGCAATACGGCCTCCCCGATTATATAGAGGTGGCTCTGCATATAGCGATTGGCTGGCCCGCAATCGGGACAAAGAAGTCTCTCAGGATGCCTCTGGAAGACATGATGATCCGGAGAAATACTTGACATTGAACCGGCGGGAGAGTGATAAAACCCCTCCTCATCGATTCGGTGATGACGTTTTGACTTCCGTTCAGGTGCGGCTGGAAGCTTTCAAGATGCTATCTGTGTGTCGTGAGGAAAAAATAATTGACACTGGACGATCATGGGAACTATACCATCAAAAGGAAACGGACGGGAATTTACATTCCATACCATTTCCTGCAATTTCTTTAATTACTGACAATCTTGCCTGGAGGAATAACAGTAATGGATAAAAATGAACAATGTATATCAATTGATGAGGCAAAACAACTAATCGAAATGACTTCCCGAAGGATTGCGCTTCTGCATCTTTCTTTCGCCAGAACTCTTGTCGATGAGCTGGGCGAGGAAAAAGGGAAAGAATTAATTCTTAAAGCGATCAAAGACTATGGGAACAAAATTGGCGAAAAAGTGAGAAAAGACGTGATTGACCAGGGATTAGACCCGGTGCCGGAAAATTATGGTGCCGGAAAATCCAGTGATGTCCCGGCGTTTGGAATGCATGACCGGCGGGAGAAGGGCCTGCTGGTTGAAGGGAAGAAAATCAGCAGGGCGTATGGTTGCGTTTTGGCAAAGGTGTGGAAGGAATATGGGGAAGAGAAACTGGGTCGCCTGTATTGCTATGTTGACCCGGCAAAATATATGGCTTTTAATCCCGACTTCACGCTGGTGCATCTAAAAGCCATGCCTGATGGTGATGAGTATTGCGAATTTACCGTGAGACCCACAACAGAAAAGGAAAGAGAAGATTATTCATCCCGTGATAAGGACTGGACCTATATTGATACATAGAAGCCGTAAATCTATTTAGTTCACACTGAAAAATGTGGCTGGAAAGCCTCAATTCTGCGTTGTTTAAGTAAAATAATTTTAAAAAATTGACATTTTTCTCTTGACAATTGATATAAAGGTGATCTA
>JAFDED010000178.1 GCA_019310535.1 Deltaproteobacteria bacterium | reverse complement strand
ACATTCGGATATTGATACAAGGTCTTGAGTCGAGTGGGACTTTAACCCACCCGATACGTGTGCCGCCGGCAAACAGTACTGGAACTGTTGACCATTTTGTTGACCATTTTAAGTCCACTAAAGTCGTCTTATGTGCATAAAAGGAACAATTCACGCCGCGGATATAGAGGGGAAAAGTTAATTAAATCAGGCTGATATGACATTTGGCGGGAGTTTTGAAAAATCGAAAATTTCAATACGCCCCGGCCGGAGAGGCCGGGGCGCTTCGCTTTTGGATCAGTCGGTGTGGTTTTGGTTGAAGATATTGTCGATATACGTCTCATGGCCGGAACTGCAGCGGTTGCGGTAGATGATGCGGTAGTCGCTCATACCCCTGGAATCACCGTCGCTGGCGATGCCGTTTGACAGAAAGATGGCCATCACCGCACCCTTGTGGACATACCAGAGGATGTCATTGCCATCGGCGTGAGAGTCGTGCAAATCCCAGAAGGTGGACGCCACCCAGACCTCGTTGGTCTCGTCCTGGCAGGCTCCGGAAGGGGACTCGACGTCGAAATCAAAATCCGCCGCGTTGGGTGCGCTGCTCCTCGCCTGGTGCTGAACCCAGAAGGGCATGAAGTTGGCGAACCCTTCCGTCAGGGCCAGGCCCGTGTTATAGCAACTCCACAGGTTGTGACCGCCTCCGGACCCTGCGGGGAGCTTGTTGCTCCAGTACTCGTAGTTCAACTGGTGGCCGAACTCGTGCTGCACCACGCCGTTTCTCAGCGCGTGGGCCGCAATAAGCCACACTCTTCCATCTTTGGAAGCACAGCTCCAGGGAACCCCGCTTCCATCCCCGCAGTCAAACGTGGTGTTGGGGAAATAGAGCTTCAGGGAACTGGATCGCAGCGGGTTGATCTCCCCGGTCCAGTAAAGTCGCGACCACATGGTCATCCCTTCGTGGTAAACCTCCCCCAGGCCGTGCACATCATTACCGTCGCAGTCCGCGTACCATGCCCCTTCGTTATGTGTCTGGGAGATGTTTGTCCTGTCCGGCCCTTTCCATCGGTAGGTGCCCCCGGCTGTGGTCTGCGGGGTGAAGTACCGATTGAAGGCCACGTACTGGACGCGCAGTTTCTGGCCGGTGTAGCCGGGATAGCTGAACACGAGTTGCCAGTTTCCTCCCCACTGGATCCAGTCCTCGGCCATATTCCTCCATCCGCTTGGGGAATTCCACCAGGCCCGCACGCGCCAGCCAAAGGCCGGGTGCAGGGCATGGTCGGTCCACTTGACGGAGAAGTTGCCCGAAAGGGTGAAGGTCGGATCAGCGGCCGAGCCCCTCAACTGCGGGGAGACCGCCGGTGAAAGGTCCGGTGAGACCCCCGGCTGGATGGATATGGATGGCCGCGTGCACGGATTGGGCCGTGGCTCCTCGCAGGTGTCCTGTTCCCCCAATCCACTGCTCAACTGAATCTGCCTCACCCGAGAGCGATCTATCTCCGGGTTATATTCATCCGACGGCCGGGGGCGGCAGATCTGGTACTCCTCCAGGGCAAAGGGGATCTGCCCCCTGGTCTCCAGTACGTCAAAAGTTCCGATTCCCTCCTCTTCCATGCGAAGGGTGGGAACAAAGAGCTCCACGTAGCTTGAAAGCGTAAAGACGCCGCGGGGGGCCTCCTCCTCCACCACCTTGAAGTACAAATCGATGGGCAGGATTGCAGCGTTGATCCCGGCTGATCGAATAACATCGGCAAACTCGGCCGGCTTTTCCGGGGGTTCGTGAAACCGCTCCGGGTTCACCACATAGACCTGGGCAAAAACGAGCACCTGTATCTTGCCCGCCCGCCTGAAATCGATGGCCATCTCCACCCTGGCTTCTCCGCTGGGGGGAACATAGACCTTGTGCGTAAACGGAGCGAGATCGGGGAAACAGGCCTGCCAGGACGGCTCGTAAAAGCCTGCCGCTGCGGCCTGCCGGAGCACGGGCTCCTCTCCGCGCATCATCCGCTCCCAGTTCTCGATGTAAACCCCGCCAGGCTCCGGATCAAAGGAACACGACGGGAAAAGAACAATGGCCCCGTACCGTTGATCCCGGTTCTTCAGCAGGATATTCACCGATGTATCAAATCCTGTTCCGGGCGAAAGGATGACGGGGCCCTCACGCTCTGCATCTGCAAGCTCCCAGTACACAACGGTCGCCTGATAAGCACCCGCTTGACCGCCGGCGATCAAAAGGATCATCGCCAGAGGCAGAAAAATCATCGTAGCCAGTCTATACGTCTTCATATTTCCTCCTTAATTCAGGCGTGGGTCGGTTTGAAAGGAATTTTCACTTCCGTATTTCCCATTATAAATCATTCCGATCATAAATCAACAAAATTTTACACCCCGGCGCCAAAAAAAATGCACCCCAGTATCATTTACTCCACCGAGCGGGTTTCATCATGACACTTTTATCCTGACAGCGGAGTGCGTTACCGGTGCATATGATTGATGTGAGCGGGAGATGTATCGCCCTATCATCTCCATCCCACACGCTGGATACCCTCCATCCGGGCGACTGCCGCCGTGATATCGTGGCCGGGCTCTTCCCGGCTCCGGTGTTTCACGTTGATCCGCAGAGTCAGGCTCTGGTTGGGCACATCACGCTCAACCTCCACCCGTCGCATACTGAAATTATGCATCTCCAGCAATCGCTTCACCGATCCCAGGAGACCCCCTGATTCATCGGCCGTTACCGTGAGGGTGTTGTACCTGTCCTTGCTGAAGACTCTCTCCAGCTTGCCCAGCAGCATGAGACAGAAAAGGGCCATCGCGGTGGCTCCCAGAGCCAGCGCAATGTAGCCCGCACCAATGGCGATCCCAAGGGAGGCCGACAGCCAGATGCACGCAGCGGTGGTAAGGCCCCTGACCAGGCTCTCATGGCGCAGGATGGTCCCCGCGCCAAGAAACCCGATTCCCGTCACGATCCCCGCTGCAATCCTCCCCGGATCCAGCCTGAATGCCGGAGTACCGGCCGCATGACTGTACGCGGCGGCCATGCGTTCAGAGACGATCATGATCAGCGCGGCGGAAACACACACCAGGATATGGGTCCTGAACCCGGCGAAGCGGCCGTGAACTTCCCTCTCCAGTCCGATCAATCCCCCCATGACTAAGGCCGCCACCAATCTCACAATCGCCGGATCTTCCGCCGCCATGTCCAATATCATTTCCAGGATGCTCATCATATCCTCCATGTAAAACCCGATTCAAGGCCCGCCCGTGTTGGAAAAGCGCGGCGGGCACGGCGCTGCCATTTGACCCCGACAAGCTCAAGGAAGGTGGGCTCTTTTTACCAGGCTTTAGAATTTACACATCTCTCCTGGAATATCAATGAGAAAGTACTCCAGCGGTTTCCCTCTTTTTCTTAACTGTCATTCAGAGGCTGTACCCGCGATGGGGGCACAGCGTGCCGCGCCCCTTCGCTCCACAGGCATTGCCCCGCTTCTTCGCTGCTATGGGCGTCCTGACTCCTGCCCGGCCGGCTCTTCGGCGCCATCCGACGCATGAACACCGGCCTTGTGCCGCACAGGTTTCCCCGGTTCACAGCACGCAGCCTTCCTTCCCCATGACCTTTATCCTGACCAAGGGGATGCTGTGTGTATTCCGTTTCCCATTAATTAATCAAAAGAGTCTTGACATTTCATGGACAGTTATTATGGCATGGGCATCCTGCCCATGGTTGTCCGCGGGCTGGAAGCCCGTGCTACGCAATGAAAAAGTGCGTGCCCATATTCAACGTCTTAGTGGTCTATTTCATAAATTGTGTTACGTATACGGGCTGTGTCCGCTTTAAATTTTTCATTCCCTATACTATGACAGGCTGCCACGGGCAGAGCAAAAGGCTTCGCCAGTGAAACAGGCTATGAGAAGGCACGGGCAAGCCAGCGGCTTTGCCCGTGGCATCCAATCGATGATAGGGGTAGGGACAGCGCATTGAGTTGCGCCGCCCCTCCCTCCGAACCGGACGTGCGGGTCTCCCGCATCCGGCTCTCCGGTTGGTGGTTAGCCTCGCGAGGACTGGAGTA
>JAFDED010000028.1 GCA_019310535.1 Deltaproteobacteria bacterium | reverse complement strand
GGGGGGTTGGGGGGGATTTCAAGGACCTTTTCCACCCACAGGGTCTAACAAATTGTAATTCGGGTTTCGGATTTACGTACGATACCACTCATCGGTTGACGGGCTCCCCCGGTTCGCAGCGGAAGGCATATAAAAAACAACTCTATCCCGTGGGCTGCAGCAGCGGGGCATGAAAATCCCCCCTGTCCCCCTCGAAGTGGGGGAGCTTAACCCTGCTTAATTTACTTGAATTTACTTGATCTTTTAGTTGAAGCCCCCTGGGCTGTCACCATTTCCATGCTGCGGAGGGGTATATGTCCAGGACTATGACGGTGAAGGATGTGGCCCGTTTTTTCGGGGTACACGAAAAGACGGTCTATAACTGGATGCGCAAGGATCCGAATTTCCCCAAAGGTTTCAAGAAATTCGGCGTTCGCCGCTTTCTCTCCTCGGACATCGAGAACTACTGGAACGATAACCCTTACAGCCCCCCTGACGGCTATTATGATCTGGGGGCCGACGGTGAGAAGATATACGTGCCGCGCGAGGAGTACGAGAATGAAAGATGAATGCAAGGAGGGGTATACGTATATCCCCAACGTGTACTTCGATCACATCTTTCCCCTGTTGCCCAAGGCGGAGCTCAAGCTTTTTATTTTCTTCCTGCGGCGCACCCTTGGTTTCGGCAAGTTGCAGGATACCATAGCAACGAACCATTGCGTCGATGGAATGAAGAACAAGAAAGGCACTGTCTTGAACAAGGGTGCAGGAATCTCGGAACGATCGGTTCAACTGGCGGTTCATTCTCTCAAGAAAAAAGGCTTGATACAGATTCAGAAAGCTTCCCGCCGCGGCGCCAGGACGATCAGCATCGTATGGCCTCCCCCCCTCGGGAAAGCATGCAAAAAACCGCGTAATCCATATGCATTTTCCGTCAAAAAAAAATACACAAATTTGCACAATACAAAAGAAACAAATACAAAAAAAACAAAACAACACAAACAACCGTGTGATTGTGTTGTATCTTATGACATGGAAAAAGAAAAAGAGATAGTGAAGGAGCTTGTCCTGAGAGGCCTTGCCGAGACGGTTGCAATTGAAGTAGCAAACGCATACAATAATGAGTACATACTGAAACATATATCCAATTTCGATGACATCAAAAAATACCAGCAGGAGCTTGTCATAAAGAATCCTGCGGGGTTTTTGCGAAAATCCATCGAAGAGAACTGGGCGCCTCATCCTCACATAGAAGCAAAGAAAAAGCATCTTCGGGAAAAAACAGCGCGGGAAAAAGCCGCCGAAGAGGCGGAAATGCGCATGAGGGAACAGGACAGGTTAGAGAAAGAACGGTTGTCCCGGATCAAACAATTACTGGACGGCATGTCAGAGGAGGAACGGCACGCGTTACGATCAGAGGCGATGGAAAAGCTGGAAAAGTCGGGCGCGGGCATGAAGTTTGGAAAAAACGTTTTGTTGAATATCACCATGAATAACATCATAACCGAGAGATATTTCAAAGAGGTGCCGAGATGAAAAGAATATGCACCCTGGCCGCCCTGGCGGTGGCATGTATCATCTGGAATGTGCCCTTTGCCTCCCTGATGCCGCTGCAGTGGGAAGGAAGGGGTATTTCCCTGGCGGCCCCCCTGGAGAAGAGGGTGGCATCTCCACCCGACGCCGGGCCGTGGGGCGACATCCACCTGATACGAGCGAGCTTTTTCAGACTGCGCATCGACTCCCGCACGGATCAGCCGGTGGTGGAGCTGCTCAACGAGGAGGGCGACCGCCTCCTGCGCATCTGGATCGGCCTGAACGAGGCTATAGCCATCCAGATGGAGACGAAGAAAATCGTACCCCCGCGCCCTATGACCCACGATCTCATAGCCAATATCCTCAAAGACCTCGGGGCCAGGGTCAACAAGGTCATCATCCACGATCTCAGGGACAACACTTTTTACGCTTACATATCCCTGAACCTGAAGGGCGAGGATCATGCAGTCGACTCCCGCCCGAGCGACGCCATAGCCCTGAGCCTGAAGGTTGCGGCCCCCATTTACGTCGCTGAAAAGATTTTCGCCAAGTACGGCATTGAGGTGACCGAGAATGACCTGATCAGCGGGCTGAGGGTTTTACTCGGCGCGGACGTACAGGGCATCACGCCGGACCTGGCCGCCTCTTTCGGGCTTAAAGAAACGGGCGGGGTCCTCATTGCGGACGTGCAGCCCAAGGGTAAGGCCGATGAAGGGGGGCTGCGCCGCGGCGACGTGATCCTGGAGGTCGAGGACGAATCCGTAACCGGTCCGGCGCAGCTTGCCGCACGCATCAGGGCCCAAGCGGGCAAAGGGCCGCTCCGCCTCAAGGTCCTCCGGAAAGGGAAAGCACTGGAACTGACGCTCAAGCCGTGAATTTATTGTTGCCCGGGCCGCTGAAATGTACAACCAGGGGCACAGCGTGCTGTGCTACTGCATTGAATGTATGGACGAGGACATGCGGGTCATGGTGGGTTATATCGTCCATGAACTCGTGCATATACCGTTCATATACAAAGGGATGCCGACGGCTGAACAAATAACGTTACAATGATAAAAATGATAAGATTATTGAATTAACGTTTTGAATGGTTTAGGCCGATACAAAAATAGGAACCATAAAATTCAACAAGGTGTCCATATATATACATAACTTTTCATGAAATGCTATATGTGGGGGCTTGACGCTGACGAACACATTCTGGTATATAATTTTTATTAATTTAGAACATAAACGCCAACCTCAAAACACTAAAACAGGTGATTTAATGTATCGCTCAGATTTTTTATTCGCTACGCCGAGCTTTATCGGCGGCATGGCTTCTGTCTTGGATATCGGAGCCACTTTGGTTATGTATAACGAATCGCGTACTCCTGAAGAGGCTGATTATAGAGCAATTGAATCAGATTGGGGAGTTGTTGGAAATGACATAAGAATTGCTATAGATCGATTTAAATCAGAGTATAATGTCGAAACGCAAGGCATTTAAAAAGCCGGCCTCTACTCAAAAACCACCGGAGAAAAGCCTTCAAATTGATTCACGTCAATTGCAACTGACCAAGTTTACCAGCCCTCTACCACCACCAGAAACCCTCAAAGACTATGATATGGTTTTGCCCGGGGCAGCCGAAAGAATATTATCCATGGCAGAACAACAGGCAAGGCACCGGCAAAATTTAGAAGAAATAGCTGTAAAATCTGGTTCCAGAGATAGTTTGTTGGGAATTATTTGTGGATTAATCATTGGGCTTGTATCCATAACGGGATCAGTTATATGCATTCTATCTGGTCAACCGTTGGGTGGAGGCGCACTGGGTGTAACAGGTCTTGGGGGTCTTGTTGGTGTTTTTGTCTATGGCACTCGTGAAAGAAGAAAAGAGAGGGAGGCTAAGAGAAACAGCGTGCAATTATTGCAAAACTCTTCCTCGTCCAAAGCATAAACAATGGGAATTTTGTGTTCACGGCCATTTTTTTATTCCATTTGCCTATACCATACCCCTGCCTTTAACTGCTGGATCGCTATTCCAGGGCCACAGTACTCATTGCTTTTCCCTAATCACGCCATACCGGTCCCCCCCCTTTGGAAAAGGGGGGTTGGGGGGGATTTCAAGGACCTTTACCCGTCCGAATGTAACATCGCTCCCCGCCCCGCTGGATATAAAACCTCCCGCCCTCCTCCTCCACGAACTCGGCCAGTTGATAGTACGCCGGGCGGAGAAACCGGGCATGGAACGCGCCGCCCTTGACCTTGCAGTACAGCACGTTGTCCTGTCCCACCCACAGGCCGTCCATGGCCAGCGGCTCCACCGCGCCGTCGTTGAGATGGACGACGATATCCTCCCGCTCCCCCTCGACCCGCACCACCACGAAGGGAGCGTCCTCCACTTCCACGGCGCACATCTGGTCATCGGTGCAGATAACGTAACGCCCGCGATCGTCCATGCGAAGACACCGGTTGAAATACCGATAGATGGCCGGGTGCACGAGCTCGCGGTCATCGTTGAACCAGCGCCCCTCCTTGTCTATGCGAAGCCGGCAGTAAGGCGTCACGTCCGTAAGCGTGCGTCCTGGTCGTTGCTCGTCAGATTTCATGGTAAAATGAAAAACCAGCGGCTTTACACGCAAATCATCAAGACAGTGCTCATGTTGCACCGCTGATCGATGATGTTGCGATGATCATTTCCTGCTCTCCAGCATGAGCGTCACCGGCCCGTTATTGACCAGTTCCACCTCCATCATGGCCTGGAACTTTCCGGCGGCCACGGCCACGCCTTCTTTTTCCAGGCGCCTCATGAATGCTCCGTACAACCGCTCCGCCTCCAGGGGGTCGGCGGCGTCCACAAAAGATGGACGCCTCCCCTTCCGGCAGTCCCCGTAGAGGGTGAACTGGGAAACCACCAGCGCCTGGCCCCCCGTTTCCACCAGGGAGCGGTTCATCTTCCCGGCCTCATCGGGAAAAATCCGCAGGTGCGCCGCCCTGGGCGCCAGGTTTTCCACATCGGCCTCATCATCGCCTTTCGCCACCCCCAGCAAAATCAACAGGCCCTGGCCGATCTCTCCCACCACCGCATCGTCCACCCGCACCCGCGCCATACTGACCCGCTGAATCAACGCACGCACGGCACCCTCCTTTTATATGAAAATTATATGAAAATTCACGGTCTCTCGCTGCCGCGGTCATTCCCAGACGCGGCGGTCCTCGATCTTTTTCGCGCCCGGCGGGATGGTGTCCGGAGGGACGATCCGGACGTCGGCCCGGACCTTGATCCTGTCGCGCAATGCCTCCGTCAGGCGAGAGGCGAATCCCTCCTCCGCCTCGCCCTCCACCTCCACCGTGCAGGTCAGTTGATCCTGGTGCCCCTCCCGGGTGACCGTCATCCGCCACCCCTTGATCCCCGGGAACCGGGCCATGACCCCGTCAACCTCCGCCGGATGCACGAACATGCCGCGCACCTTGGTCACCTGGTCGGCCCGGCCGACTATCCTGACCAGGCGCGGCGCGGTGCGGCCGCAGGGGCATTGTTCCTCGGTTACGTAAGTCAGGTCGCCGGTGGCGAACCGGACCATGGGCATATCGGGGCGAAAAACCGAGACGACGATCTCTCCCACCTCTCCCGGGGGCACGTGCCGGCCCGTCCCGACATCGCAGATTTCAATGATGACCTCGTCAACCAGGTGCATCCCCCGGGCGGCGGGGCATTCGTACGCCACCAGGCCCGCGTCCGCTATTGCAAAGGTCTGCCGCACCGTCATGCCGAATTGTTCCTGCAGATCGGCCCGCAGGGATTCGGGAAGCATCTCGGCCGTGCACTGGGCCGCTTCCAGGCGGAAGTCCCTGCGCGGGTCCAGGCCCCGCTCCACCGCCCTCTTGCCGATGGCGTTAAGAAAGCTGGGCGTCCCGATGTAGCCCTTCACCGGGAGTCCCTTCAGGATGTCCACCTGCACGTCCGTGTTGCCGGGGCCGGAGGGGATGGCGGCGCACCCCAGCGATCGCAGCGTCAGCTCCGACCTGTAGCCGGCCGGCACCATGTTGAAGGCGAAGGTGATCAGAACCATGTCGCCCGGGCGCAGGCCGCAGGCGTAGGCCGCACGCGCCCTCAGCATTCCCTCGGCCTCATAATCCGCCACCGGGTGGAACATCGGCCCCGGGGATACGAACACCGTGCGGATTTCCTCCGGCCGCAGGCAGCAAAACCCGCCGAAGGGCGGTTCGGCCTTCAAAGACTCGATAATCTCCCCGCGGCGGGTCAGGGGCAGGGAGGGCAGGTCCTCAAACTCCACGACGGCCCGCGGGTCCACTCCCGCACGGGCAAACTTGCGCCGGTAGGCCGTGGAGCGCTCAGAAACGTAATCCAGCAGCTTGCGAATGAGGCTGCGCTGACGGGCGCGCCTGAGCTCCGGCGTCATGGTCTCCAGCGGCTCGTCAAAGAATCCGCTCATCCGATCCGATTGAATCATTCCGGCGCCTCCATCCATACAGATTGCAAAATGAACAACCAGCAATGAGCGTGATATCGAAATCGCGCTCAAACAGGCCCTTTGAGGCCGGGGCTACCCTCTCTTATCATCGAAAATTCATTGTAAAATAAAAAACCGGTAATTATCAATGCAAATCGTTAAAAAATTGCCCATTTGGCAATGCTGATTTTGCCCGGTGCGTAATTGTCATGCAGGGGCTGCACCAGCGGGGCATGAAAATCCCCCCTGTCCCCCCTTTATGAAAGGGGGGGACCGTTAAGGCATGGTTCGGGCCATAAAGGGGGGACCGTTTGGGCATGATTCGGGAAAAGCAGCTCGTCTCGCATTGTGCCCCTGAAACCTCGCATTATGCCCCTGAAACAAAAAAATAGCGCCCCCCCTTTATTTATGAACGCGGGCGGAGTTGTGATCATAAGAGAGGGTCAGCCCTGAGACAATGAAATAGCGCCTCCCCCCTTTGGAAAAGGGGGGTTGGGGGGGATTTCAAGGACATTTTCCGCATAAATTGTGATGGCTTACGGAACTTCAAGAGCTCCCTCTCCCCACTCCAGGGGGGAGAGGGTGGGGGTGAGGGGGGATTTTGAAAATGTAGGATGCACGGACGACCTGTCGTCAAACGAGCCGTGTATTGCCTCCTGCTGCTGCGCAGCCCGGGTGATTTCTTTGAAAATTCCGGGGTAACTCCTGTTTTATTCTCTATTTCCCTTGCCAAGGTAATTACTTCGTGATAAAGAGAATTAATAGATAGCTGGTTGAATTTCCAATTCACTCAGCCTTTCAGAGAAGGAGAGCCATCATGTTCGGCATCGGGACGCAAGAGATGATCGTGATCGTCGTTATCGCGCTGATAATCATCGGTCCCAAACAATTGCCCGAGGTGGCGCGCATGCTCGGCAAGGGAATGGCTGTTCTGCGGAAAGCCCGCGATGACCTTACCGGCGAGTTGCGGGAAAGCATTGATCTCGAGAGCCATGTGTCCAGTTTCCGATCGGACATTGAGAAGTATATCGAAGATGAAGATGAACCCCTGGAAGCAGACGATTCCACAGAAGAGGGCGGCAGAAAGGACGACGAAACCGGGGCCCCGGCCGATCAGCCCGAAGAGGTCGCGGATGAGGACGTCGCCCACCGCGAGGGGGAAGGGGACACATCGGACGTGAGAACAGCGACACCCCGGGAAGAGCGGCCGGCGGAGAAGGAAAAAACGGACACGAGCGCCGCGACGGAGGGCGGCAAAAGCGCGGGAGAGTCGCTTGATGGATGAAAAGCGGCTCCCTTTGACGGATCATCTTGCTGAGCTTCGCAGCCGGCTGGTCAAGTGTTTCATCTCGGTCGGGGTGGGATTCCTGGTCTCTTATCACTTTTCCGAGCGGATCTTCGGCTACTTGATGATCCCTCTTATCCAGTCCCTGCCCGAGGGGAGCACCATGGTGTTCACCGGGCTTCCCGAGGCGTTTTTCACGTACCTCAAGACGGCCTTCATCGCGGGCGCTTTCCTTGCCGTTCCCATGATCCTCTATCAGATGTGGATGTTCGTGGCGCCCGGCCTGTACCATAAAGAGCGGCGGATGGTAGTGCCGTTCGTCGTATGCTCCTCCATTTTTTTCATCGGAGGGGCGATGTTCGGATACTTCATCGTTTTTCCAGTCGGTTTCAAATTTTTCCTCAGCTTCGCCTCCGACGTCATCAAGCCTCTCCCATCGGTGAAGGAATACCTCTCCCTGAGCGCCAAGCTGCTGCTTGCGTTCGGTTTGATTTTCGAGCTTCCCGTTTTGACGCTTTTCCTGGCAAAGCTGGGCCTGATAACTCACAGTTTTATGGCCAGGAACCGCAGGTACGCTATTTTACTCATCTTTGTGCTGGGGGCTATTTTGACCCCCCCGGACGTCATCACCCAGTTGATGATGGCGGGCCCGCTGCTCATCCTTTACGAGCTGAGCATCTGGGTGGCCTGGGCGGTTGAGCCGAAACCCCTTGGGGAAAAAGAGAAAGCCCGCAAAAAGGCAAAACCCCAAAAAGAGCAGGAGAAGCCTGCCGGGTGAGAGCCGGTCTCCTCCGATGACCATTTCCCGGATTCGGTGTTCTCTTTATTCAGTATATTGAGCCGGTTGGACACCCTTGACAGGGAACGCCCGTTGCGTTTATAAAAAAATAGAATTATCGACTTGGCCCGGAGAAACGCTTTTTGATTACTCCATTGCAAAAAGCCTTTTCGAGTAAAAATATTGGGAGGTTATTCCGTTTTCCTTTAATGGAGGGTGGCAGCGTCATGTTGCGCCGGGTAAATCCTCCTGTCGCTGCGCGACCCGGACGACAGGCCGTCCGGGCCACCCCCCCGACGGTATCTTTGACAGCCTGGTCGGGGCCTCCGGTGTCCCAGGGCAAGTACATATTACCAGTTGGTTGCCGATTAATCTTGACAATGTTACTATAGAAAAAGGGGCGGGGTTACCCCGTCTCCACATCGAATGATACGACGTGCTGTCTTTCAGGGTGCGGGGTGAGCAAGGTATTTGATGGGATGGAGGCGCCTCGGTGAGAGCATGTAAGAAAACAACAGCATTTCCCATCACGTTTGATCCCCGGTCTTGAATTGAAAAAAAGTCCCGGAAGAGTCTTTTCTCCCGCCCCGCCGAGCGGACCGGGAAAAATGACTCCGGATTACCCACCCGGTTTTTTGTCCAACCTGTAACACGAGACGATCCATCAGGCAGGACCGGAAGTCCGCGGGGATATGTACATGCAAGGATCAGCCGCAGCAGATTGGGATCTCTCCCGCGTGGAGGAAATCTTACAACGATACGGGGGGCGCCGCGAGGCGCTCATCACCATTCTCCAGGACATTCAGGCGCAGTATAACTACCTGCCCCCGGAAGTCCTCCAGGTGGTGGCCGGCCGGATGGGGGTCTCCCTGAGCCGCGTCTACAAGGTGGCCACTTTTTACAAATCCTTCAGCCTTCTCCCCCGGGGGCGTCACGAGATCAAAGTGTGCATGGGAACCTCCTGCCATCTACGCGGAAGCCAGCGCATCCTGGAAAGCCTGGAGCGTGATATCGGCCTTCAGAGAGGCGGAACCACGGAAGACCTGCGCTTCACCCTCACCACGGTCAACTGCGTGGGAGCATGCGCCTTGTCGCCCGTGGTGGTGGTGGACGAGGATTACCACGGGTGCACCACCCCATCCAGGATCGCCAAGGTGCTCAAGAAATATAGATAAACTTCGCCGGAATTTGAGAATGGCAAAAATCAAGACATTGAAACAACTTCAGCGCTTGCGGGACTCAATACAGAAAGACCGGAAAAGCGAGGAAGTGGTCGTGAATGTATGCTGCGGCACGGGCTGTCTGGCCAACGGAAGCCGCAGCGTGGCGGAGGCGTTTGAGCGGGAACTCAAAAAGACGGCTCTTGGGGCCCGGGTGGTCGCGCGGACCACGGGATGCCACGGGTTCTGCCAGCGGGGGCCCGTGGTAGTGATCCATCCACAGAGAATTTTTTACCAGCACGTCCAAAAGAATGATGTCGAGGAAATTGTTGGCGAGACCCTCATCAATGGGCGGAACATAGAGAGGCTTCTGTATCAGGACCCCTACACGAATCTGCCGATCGTGCATGACGATGAAGTCCCCTTTTACAAGCAACAGAACCGTCTGGTTCTGGGGCTTAACGGAGTGATCGATCCCGATTGCATCGAGGATTATATCGATCATGGGGGGTACGCCGCCCTGGCCAGGGCTGTCCTGGAAATGTCGCCGGAAGATGTCATTGATGCAGTGGAGCGCTCGGGGCTCCGGGGCCGGGGCGGCGGAGGGTTCCCCGCGGGACGGAAGTGGCGCTCCTGCCGAAACGCCCCCGGCGATGTCCGCTACGTGGTGTGCAACGGGGACGAAGGGGACCCCGGCGCATTCATGGATCGCAGCATCATGGAGGGGAACCCCCACAGTGTCCTCGAGGGGATGATTATCGGTGCTTACGCCATCG
Organism: Deltaproteobacteria bacterium; assembly: GCA_019310535.1. Classification (GTDB taxonomy): domain Bacteria; phylum Desulfobacterota; class JAFDED01; order JAFDED01; family JAFDED01; genus JAFDED01. The sequence goes on along the minus strand of JAFDED010000028.1, from coordinate 35,078 downwards.
GCTCCAATCAAGGCTACATTTACGTGAGGCTGGAATATCCCCTTGCGATCAAGAACCTGCGCCGGGCCATAGACCAGGCGCGCGGGTTCGGGTTCCTGGGGGAGGATATTCTGAACTCCGGCTTTTCCTTCGACATCGAGATCAACAGGGGCGGCGGCGCATTCGTGTGCGGGGAGTCCTCAGCGCTGATGGCCTCCCTGGAGGGGGAAGCCGGAGAGCCCCGGGCAAAGTACATCCATACCGTGGAGCGCGGCCTCTGGGGAAAGCCAACCAACCTGAACAACGTGGAGACATGGGCCAACGTGCCCTGGATTATCACCAGGGGCCCCGAGTGGTTCCGGTCCATCGGCACCGAAGGCAGCCCCGGCACCAAAGTCTTCTCCCTGGTGGGAAAGGTCAACAACAACGGCCTGGTGGAAGTCCCCATGGGCATGACCATGCGGCAGATCATCTATGATATAGGCGGGGGCATCCAGAAAGGCAAGCAGTTCAAGGCGGTCCAGACCGGCGGCCCTTCGGGCGGATGCCTGCCGGCCTCCCTGCTCGACCTCCCCGTGGATTTCGACGAGCTCACACGCCACGGCTCCATGATGGGCTCCGGCGGAATGATCGTGATGGACGAGGACACCTGCATGGTGGACGTGGCTCGTTACTTCCTCGATTTCCTGAAAGAGGAGTCGTGCGGCAAGTGTACCCCCTGCAGGGAAGGAATCCGTTCCATGATGGATATTCTCACTGCCATAACCCGCGGGGAAGGGAAAGAAGGAGACATAGAGCTTCTGGAGGAGCTGGCGCGGGCTGTCCGGCTGGGGTCGCTCTGCGCCCTGGGCGGAAGCGCTCCCAACCCCGTGCTGAGCACGGTGCGATACTTCCGCGATGAGTATGAAGCGCACATCGACGGGCGCCGATGCCCGGGAAAAACATGCAAGGCCCTGATCACCTACTCCATCAACGCCGATGCGTGTACCGGCTGCACGGTGTGCGCCCGGAATTGCCCTGTAGAAGCGATACAAGGAGAACGCAAAAAAACGCACACCATCGATCCCGCGCTGTGCATCAAGTGCGGCATTTGTCTGGACAACTGCAACTTCGGCGCGGTGGAGATCAGGTGAAATAACAGAGCTGCGGGTGAGCGTGGACTTTAAGTCAACAGCATTGAAGGTCAGGGTGAGGGGGGGCCGGGCATCGGCGGGAGGTGTTACGTTTGATTCAGGAAAAACCGGGAACGTCCTGTAAACAAACCGCGGGTTTCCATGAAACCTCGACTCGTAACCCGCAACACGCGGTGCGAAGGGAATCATGATAAAAATCACCATCGACGGCCGGGAGTTCGAGGCGCCGGCCGGATCAACGGTCCTGGAAGCGGCCATGGAGAACGGCGTCCCTATTCCCAACCTGTGCTATCACCCAATGGTGGAGTCTTACGGCGCCTGCCGCCTGTGCCTGGTGGAGGTGGAGAGGGGCGGCCGCAGGCGTGTGGTTGTCTCGTGCCTGTATCCGGTTGAGGAAGGGCTCTCGGTGCTCACCGACACCCCCGAGGTGGTTCAGACGAGGAAGATCATCGCCGAACTGCTGCTGGCCCGCTGTCCCGAGAACGCCGCCGTACGGGAAACAGCGGCCTCTCTGGGGGTTACGGCCACCCGGTTCACCCGGCAGGATGACCAGTGCATCCTCTGCGGCCTGTGCGTGAGGGCCTGCGAGGAGATCGTGGGCGTGGGCGCCATCACCCTTTCTCAACGAGGCACGGAAAGGGAGATGACCACGCCGTTCCGCACCCGGTCCAGCGCGTGCATCGGCTGCGCCACCTGCGTGACCATATGCCCCACCAACTGCATCAAGCTGGAGGAGATCGAGCCGGCCAGCTCCGTCCATCAGCATGCTCATCCGGACGACCGGACCGCGTGCAGGCTGTGCGGTGAATACGAGATGGAGCCGATTTTTTACGAATTGTCCGAACCGCCGCGGGAGGAGGGAGAAGCGATATGATCTCCCGGAGCACGAATCCCGATTCGGATGCGGCCCCGCGTGTCGGCGTGTTCCTTTGCCGGTGCGGAGACGGCATCGAAGCCGTCCTTGACCTTTCGGGCCTGGCGGAAGAGGCGGCCCGGATGCCGGGAGTCGTCCGCGTCCAGGTTGATGCGTATCCCTGCGCGGGCCGGGGATTGGTCTCGCTGAAAGAGGCCGTGAAAACACACGGCATCGACCGGGTGGTGGTGGCCGGGTGCACGCCCCGGACACATCGCCCCGGGTTCCGGCGGGTGCTGAAGGAGATGGGAATACACCCGGCGGGCTTTGAAATGGTGAACCTCCGGGAACACTGTGCATGGGCCCACCGGCAGGGCGGGCCCCCGGTGCAGGAAAAAGCCCGGGACCTCCTTCGCATGGGCGTGGCCCGGAGCCTGGCCTGGAAACCGTCCGATCTCTCCGGTAAGCCCGTCGTCCGGACGGCCGCCGTGATCGGCGCGGGCATTTCAGGCATTACCGCGGCCGGGGCTCTGGCCGCCCGCGGCTTCCATGTCTTTCTCCTGGAAAAGGAGGATCAAGCCGGGGGGCTCCTGGGAAAACTGGGGACCCTCTATCCCTCGGGGAAAGATCCAGCGGTGCAGGTGCAGAAAAAACTGGCCGCCATACGCCGGAATCCGGGGGTTGACCTGCGCACCGGAACAAGTATCGACCGAATCGAGAGAACGCACACGGGGTACAGGCTCTACCTGGAGTCCGGCGGCAACGGGGCCGAAGCGCTGGACGTTTCCCTGGTTTTGCTCGCCACGGGAGCGCGGCCGCTGGCGCCCTCGGAACTGGCGGGATGGGAAAGCCCGGGCGTGGTCTCCCTGCTGGACCTGGAGGGGATGCTGCGGGAAGGAACCCTGGAAGCACGGCATGTGGTCATGGTCCTGTGCGCGGGAGCCCGGTGCGACCGGCGGCCTTACTGCGCCCGGTTCTGCTGCATGGCCGCAGTCAAGAACGCCCGTCTCCTCCGGGAGCATGATCCGGCATGTGCGGTTACGGTTCTCTACCGGGACCTGTCAGTGAATTGCATGAACCCCCGGGATATCAAGGATGCCCTTAGTGAGGGGGTCCGGTTCGTGCGCTTCGACCCGGCCGTCCCGCCTCGTCCACGCGGAAACGCCGCGGTCTTCCGGAGCGCCGACGGAACGGAAGACGAAATATCATGCGATCTCGTGGTGCCGGTGACGCCCATGGTCCCCCTGGATGAGACGCGGCGACTGGCCGGAATGATAGGTCTGCCGGCTGATGCCCATGGTTTCGTGGTGGAGCGCCAGGTCAAATTAAAGCCCGAGTGGCCGGTGATCCCCGGCGCGGCGGTGGCAGGCTCCGCCCACTGGCCCTGCAGCGCATCGGAAGCCGCACGTCAGGCCATGGAGGCGGCCGCCGGGATGGCCCGCTGGCTCGATGAGGCCGCGGATGCGCCGGAGGCGGTGAGGGCCGCGGTGGATATCCGGCGTTGCATCGGGTGCGGGCTTTGCGCGGACGTTTGCCCTTTCAACGCCGCGGCCCTGACAACGGTGGATAACGAGCAAAAGGCGTTTATTGCAGCGGCCGCGTGCCGGGGGTGCGGCATTTGCAGCGCGGGTTGCCCGGCCCTGGCCATCACCCTGCAGAACCATACGGACGCACAGTTGAGGGCCCAGATCAGGGCGCTGAGCGCGGATAAGGGCATAAGCGCTCACGAGAGGTGAAACGGGAAGGGAGATCATTGCAAAACAGGATAATCCTGAATAATCTTGAACTGCTCATTGCCGGTTTTGTATTTTGCGATGAATCTTTTTTCAGGCGGTTTACGGCGACATGATCATGGAAAACACGCCAGGCATTGTAGCATACTGTTGTGAATGGGGAGGGTACTCCAGCGCCGACCAGGCCGGAAGGCTGGGAATCCCCCTGCCCACCGGAATCCGGGTGGTGGAGGTTCGGTGCGTGGGACAGGTGGACGCGGGCGCCCTGATCGAGCCTTTCCTCCACCGGGCGCACGGGGTGCTCCTGGCCGGATGCCGGGTGGAGCGGTGCCACTACCTCACCGGCAACATCATGGCCCGCGGCCGGGTTGATCTCGCTCAGCGCCTTCTGGCCCTGTGCGGCGTGGATCCTCGCCGGGTCCGGCTGGCCTGGCTGGAGGCGGCCGATGGGGAGGGATTCGCCAGGGAGACCGACGATTTCACCCGCACCCTGGCTCCCCTGGGACACCCCGTGCCCGGCGAGGATACGGCCCTCTCGCTCATGGCCGCGCTCATGGCCTCCGAAGCGGAGAAACTGCGGTGGCTGGCGGGCGTCGGCTACGATCTCAAGAAAACAGGAAATGTTTTCGGCCGCGTCCTCTCGGAAGAGGAATTCAGCAGGGCGCTGGACGAAGTGGTGCGCGACGCCTTTTTACAGGCGCGGTTGCTGCTTCTTTTAAAGCAGTCGCCGAGGACATCCCGGGAGCTGGCAGAGGCGGCGGACGAGGACGTGGGCCGCGTCTCCGGGGTGATCACCCTTCTGGAAAAAGAGGGCAAGGTGCGGCACCACTCATCGGTTGACGGGCTCCCCCGGTTCGCAGCGGAAGGCATATAAAAAATAACTCTATTGCTTGGGCTGCACCAGCGGGGCATGAAAATCCCCCCTGTCCCCCCTTTATGAAAGGGGGGGACCGTTTGGGCATGGTTCGGGTCATAAAGGGGGGGGACCGATAAGGCATGATTCGGGAAAAGCAGCTTGTGTTGTGTCCCTGAGACAATGAAACAATGAAAATCCCCCCTGTCCCCCCTTTATGAAAGGGGGGGACCGTTTGGGCATGGTTCGGGTCATAAAGGGGGGGGACCGTTAAGGCATGATTCGGGAAAAGCAGCTTGTGTTGTGCCTCTGAAACAATAAAACAGCGCCCCCCCTTATGAACGCGGGCAGGGGTTGTTATCATAAGAGAGGGTCAGCCCTGAAACAATGAAACAGCGCCTCCCCCCTTTGAAAAAGGGGGGTTGGGGGGGATTTCAAGGACCTTTTCCACCCACAGGGTGTATCAAATTGTAATTCGGGTTTCGGATTTACGTACTATGAACCAGCATAACAAAAGCAAAATCGGGTCAGTCATGGTGGTGGGGGGAGGGATCGGAGGGATCCAGGCGTCCCTTGACCTGGCGGAGGCGGGGTTCTATGTCCACCTGGTGGAAAGCTCGCCCTCCATCGGCGGCGTCATGCCGCAACTGGACAAGACCTTTCCCACCAACGACTGCTCCATGTGCATCCTCTCGCCCAAGCTTGTGGAGTGCGGCAAGCACCTGAACATCCGCACCATCACCAACGCAGAGGTGACGGCCGCGGAGGGCGGGGCCGGGGACTTTTCCGTCGCCATCCGGCGCAGGCCCCGGTACATCGATATGGACGAGTGCACCGGATGCGGGATTTGCGCATCCCACTGCCCCATCTCCGCCATCGACACATTCAATCGAGGCCTCAGCAGGCGGACGGCCGTTTACATCGATTACCCCCAGGCCGTCCCCCTGGCCTATGCCATCGACTCCGACCGGTGCATCGGCTGCGGGCTGTGCGCCAGGGTGTGTCCGGCCGGCGCGGTGCGCTACACCGAGAAGGAGGAGGACGAAGCGGTTCGCGTGGGCGCGATAATCCTGGCGCCCGGGTACGAAGTTTTTAACGCCGGGCTCAAAGGTGAGTACGGGTACGGCATATATCCCAATGTAGTAACCGGCATCGAGTTCGAAAGGATGCTCAGCGCCTCGGGACCTTTCGGGGGCCACATCCAGCGGCCTTTTGACAAGAAAGAGCCCGCAAAGATAGCTTTCATCCAGTGCGTCGGCTCCAGGGACCCCTCGCGGGGCATCCACTATTGCTCATCGGCCTGCTGCATGTATGCCACCAAGGAGGCGATGATCGCCAAGGAGCATCTGTCGTCCATCGAGCCCACCATCTTCTACATGGACATTCGAGCCCACGGCAAGGGATTCGACCAGTATTACGAACGGGCCGTCGGGCAGTACGGCATTCGCTATATCCGGTGCATGGTCTCCTCCGTCAAAGAGATGCAGCCGGGCAACGACCTGCTCCTTCGTTACGTGAGCGGCAATGGCAGCCTGTCAGAGGAGATTTTCGACCTGGTGGTCCTTTCCGTGGGGTTTCGCACCCCTGAGCGGCTCAGGGAGATGAGCCGCTGGCTGGGGGTGGAGCTGGACGAGCACGGCTTCTGCAAGACCAGTCCCGCGGCGCCCATGGATACCACCCGGCCGGGAATTTTCGCGGCCGGCGTGTTCACCGGGCCCAAGGATATTCCCGAAACGGTCATGCAGGCCAGCGCGGTGGCGTCCCGTGCGGCGGAGATTCTGGCCCCGGTCCGCAATACACTGGTCAAGAGCAAAGAGATTCCCGCGGAGCGGGACATCAGGGGCGAGCCCGAGCGTATCGGCGTTTTCGTCTGCCACTGCGGCATCAACATCGGCGGCGTGGTGGATGTTCCCGAAGTGACCGAGTACGCCCGAAGTCTGCCCCGCGTGGAGTTCGCCACCGACGGACTGTACACCTGCTCCCAGGACTTTCAGAAACAGATGCGGGATTATATTTGCCGGTACCGGCTCAACCGGGTGGTGGTAGCCTCCTGCTCGCCGCGCACCCACGAGCCGCTGTTCCAGGATACCCTGCGCGAGGCGGGGTTGAACCCGTACCTGTTCGAGATGGCCAACATCCGCGACCAGGATAGCTGGGTCCACATGGATCAGCCCGAAAAGGCCACTGACAAGGCCAAAGACCTGGTCCGCATGGCCGTTTACAAGGCGCGGCGCCTCCAGCCCCTGGCCGCCGCCAGGCTGCCCGTTACGCCGACGGCCCTGGTAGTCGGCGGCGGGGTGGCGGGGATGACCGCCGCCCTGAGCCTGGCCCGCCAGGGGTTCACGGCCCACCTGGTTGAAAAGGAGAATGAGCTGGGCGGCAACTTCCGCAGGTTGCGCTACACCCTGGAGATGGAAGACGTAAGGCCTTTCCTGGATGACCTTACACGCCGGGTGCTCACCCACGAGAACATCCGGGTTCGCACCGGGACACAAATCGCCGGTATATTGGGGTTTGTGGGGAACTTCAGGACGACCCTGGAGAAAGCCGGGGGCATCACGGAAGAAGTGGAACACGGGGTTGTCATCGTGGCGACCGGCGGCCGCGAGCTGGAAACCGACCAGTACCTGCGGGGAAAAGACGAGAGAGTGCTCACCCAGTTGGAGATGGAGGAGCGGCTGGCCGGGGGCGACCCGGCCATTACCCGCGGTTCCAGGACCGTGGTCATGATCCAGTGCGTGGGCTCCCGCGACGAAGAGCGTCCTTATTGCAGCCGGTACTGCTGCGGCGAGGCGGTCAAGAACGCCCTCCGGCTGAAACGGATGGACCCGACCGCGGATGTGCTGATCCTCTACCGCGATATCCGCACTTACGGCACCAAGGAGGTGTACTACCATCGGGCGCGGGAAGCGGGCGTCCGGTTTGTGCCCTATGAACGGGATCGGCCCCCGCGCGTGGAACGGGAGGGGGACCGGCTGATGGTCAGCTTCGACGAGCCCGCGCTGGGCATTCCGGTGAAAATGCCGGTGGATTTCGCTGTCTTGAGCGTGGCAACGGTGGCGCACCAGGAGAACCGGGAGCTGGCCCGATTTCTGAAAATCCCCCTGACAGACGAAGGGTTTTTCCTGGAGGCGCACATGAAGCTCCGGCCCGTTGATTTCGCCACCGAGGGGGTCTTCATGTGCGGGCTGGCCCACGGGCCCAAATTCATGGAGGAGTCCATCGCCCAGGCCCTGGCCGCTGCGGCGCGGGCGGCCACGGTGCTGACCAGGGACGAGATCGAGGCCGAGGGCAAGGTGGCGCACGTCATCCCCGAGCGCTGCATGGCATGCCGCCTCTGCGAGTTGAACTGCCCCTTCGGCGCCATCGAAGTGGACAACGAAAAAGGGGTGGCGGTGGTCAACGAGGTGCTCTGCAAGGGATGCGGCGTGTGTGCGGCCTCGTGCCGCTCCAACGCGGTGGACGTGAAGGGATTTTCAAACCAGCAGATACTCGATGTGCTGGAGGGGCTGCTGGCCCGGCGCAACAGCAACACAGGATTATCCTGTCAGGCCGGCAAATAAAACGTTAATTGCTTGATTTTTATTCAATTCTTATGGATCGAAAGCTGTGATTCAATCAGTATCCGCGGCGATTTGACTCAACTCTTGAACAGTAAAGAAGAGTACTGCGTATGACCGAACAGATCATATCGGAGAACAAGGAAACCGCCCCGGGCTGGGAGCCGAAAATCGTGGCGTTCCTGTGCAACTGGTGCAGCTACGCCGGGGCTGATCTGGCCGGCATCAGCCGGATGCAATACCCGCCCAACATAAGGGTGATCCGGGTGCCCTGCTCGGGAAGGATCAACCCGATGTTCATCGTGAAGGCGCTCCAGATGGGGGCCGACGGCGTCCTGGTCTCGGGATGCCATCCGGGCGACTGCCACTACCTCTCGGGGAACTATGCGGCGCGGCGGAAATTCGCCCTGCTGAGGAACTTTCTGGAGTACCTGGGGATCGAGCCCGAGCGGGTGCGCTTCTCGTGGGTCTCCGCCGCGGAGGGCGAGAAGTTCCAGCACCTGGTCACCGAGGTCGTGCGCGGGGTGCTTGAGATCGGCCCGGTGCGTTACCGCAACCTGGTGAAAAAACAAGAGACCGCCGGATCGGAGGCTGGATCGTGAAGCAGTTCGAGGAACAACTCCGCCGCGAGGCCCGGCGCCTGCTGGAGGAAAAGAAAATAGACGTGCTGGTGGGATACGAGGCCGGGACCATGCCGCTGCAGTCCACCCCGTGCTTCCTGACCCGCCCCGAGGAGGCGGATCGGCTGATCTGGGACGCCACCTGCAGCACCAATCCGGCAACCTTCGTCCACGGCATACTCCATCGCCACCGGGAATCACAGAAACGCCGCAAGCCCCAGGACCGCACGCGCCGGGTGGTGGGCGTCGCCGCCCGGGGATGCGCGGCCCGCGCCATGGTCGTCCACCTTCAGGAAAACCAGTACACCAGGGAGGACGTGGTGATCCTGGGGATGCCGTGCTCGGGCGTGCTGGATCTTCACAAGGTGAGAAAAGAGCTGCGCTTTCAGGAAATCATGGAGGGTTCCCTGGATGGAGACGTGGTGCGCGTGCGCACCAAGGAGGGCGGGCGGGAGCTGGCCCTGCGGGAATGCCTGGCCGACAGTTGCCTGAGCTGCGCGCGGAACAACCCGGCGATCGCCGACATTGCGCTGGGGGAGATAGAGCTGGACGTGGACCGGGGGGAGGAATTCCGGCGCGTGGAGGAATTTTCCGCCCTTCCCGCCGGGGAGCGATGGGCCTACCTGGAGAGCGAGATGGCGCGCTGCACCAGGTGCAACGCATGCAGGCAGGCGTGCCCCATGTGCTATTGCAAGGATTGTTTCGCGGAGCAGACGAGGCCGCAGTGGTTCGGCATCACCGACGCCATGCCCGACACCATCGCCTTCCACATCATCAGGACGTTTCACATGGCCGGGCGGTGCGTGGACTGCGGGGCGTGCACCGCGGCCTGTCCCATGGGCATCGATCTGCGCACCTTCCTCAAGAAGCTGGAGAAGGACTGCCTGGAGATGTATGACTACCGGTCGGGGATGGATATGGATAAGCGGCCGCCCCTGAGCGATTACGCGGCGAATGACCCGCAGGAGTTCATTACCGAGCCGTGATGAGGAAGGTGTAAATTCAAAACATGATTAATCACCATATCTCTAACTTTTATTTTCCGAGTAAGCGAAGGAGACACCATGAACCCCACGCCCGCGCTGGACGCCACACGCCGCGTAAAGGATTTTGCTGATCAGGTCAAACGCCTGGGCGATGCGGACGTGCGCACCTGCTACCAGTGCAAGAAATGCTCCGCCGGGTGCCCGGTGGCCTTTGCCATGGATTACATGCCCCACCAGGTGATCCGGATGGTGCAGATGGGCTATCGTGATCAAGCCGTCAGGTGCTCCACCATATGGGTGTGCGCCTCGTGCGAGACCTGCACCACACGGTGCCCCAACGAGGTGGATATCGCCCGGGTGATGGACGTCCTGCGCCAGATGGCCCTGGAGGAACAGGTACCCGAAGCAGAGCGTGAGATACACGTCTTTCATAATGAGTTTCTCCGGAGCATCCGGTCCCACGGCCGCGTTTTCGAGCTGGGGTTGATCGGCCTCTTCAAGCTCCGCACGGGCAGGTTCTTCGATGACATCCTCATGGGATGGAAGATGTTCCGCAAGGGCAAGCTGTCCCTGCTGCCCCACCGGGTACGGGATCGGGACAGGATAGGAAAGATTTTCGACAGGGCGAAAAAGGGCGCCCTGTGATTACATGCGAAACAGATTCAATGTAAAATAAGATTATCCTCTCAGGTCATCAGATAAAACGTTTATTATTGACGGCGATTTGACGGTACTATCGTTGATCAATACGTTGAGGATGCTATGTCATGTGATGAGCGAGGTAAGCGGTGTTCAAGTATTCATATTACCCGGGATGTTCACTGAAAGGAACGGCGAAGGAGTTTGAGGAATCCGCGCTGGCGGTGTGCCGAACCCTGGGGGTGGAACTGGTGGAGCTGCCGGAGTGGGGCTGCTGCGGCGCCAGCTCGGCCCATAACACCAACCGGCTCCTCTCCGTCGCCCTGCCGGTCCGCGACCTGATCCAGGCGCGGCGGGAGGGGATGGATGTGGTGGTGCTCTGCGCCGCGTGCTTCAGCCGGCTCAAAACGGCCCAGCACGAGATGGCCCGAAACGAGGACCTGCGAAGGCAGGTGGAGAGAGTGGTGGGAGCGGCCTATGCCGGGGGCGTGCGCATCCGGCATCTGCTGGACGTGCTGCGCGATGATGTGGGGCTGGAAGAAATAAGAAAGAGAGTCCGAAAGGACATATCCGGGCTGAAACCGGCAGGATACTATGGTTGTCTGCTGGTCAGGCCTCCCGAGGTGCTGGACTTCGACGACCCGGAGCACCCCTCCATCATGGACATTGTTCTGGACGCCGCGGGCGTGGCGACCCGCAGGTGGTCATACAAGACCGAGTGCTGCGGCGGAAGCCTTTCCATCACACGGCCCGACATAGTCCGGCGACTGGTGGACACCCTGCTGGATCGGGCGGACGATGCGGGCGCCAACTGCCTGGTCACCGCCTGTCCGCTCTGCTCCGCCAATCTCGAGATGCGCCGGGGGTCCGGATGGAAAATGCCCGTTTTCTACTTCACCGAACTGCTGGGCCTGGCGTGGGGGCTTGAGGAAAGCCGGGGCTGGCTCGACAAACACCTGGTGGACCCCTGGCCGCTGCTTCAGAAGCTGGGGCTGGCATGATCCATGCGCCGCCGGAACACGCAGCCCTCCAGGGCGGGATGACCCGGCCCCTGCGTCGGGAAAGAGGGGGAAGGCACGATCCGCAAAAATTCATTACAGGGCCATGAGGTGCTGCAACGAACGCAACCGGGTGTAAGGACCGGTATTTTTGTACAAAAGAGATACCATAAAAAGCTTTCCGGATGGTTTGTATTGTTCCGGATGATGAAATCCCGGCAAAAAGACAGGAAGAAATGAAGGTAATATCGAAGAAAGACTGGGAGGAATTACTGAGGCGCCTGTCGGGGGAGCGGGCTATTTGGGCGCCCCGCCTGGTTGCGGGCAGACCCCTGTTCGGCCCCGTGGGGGAGGTCGAACAGATTGATCCGGGCCATGTTAACACCCTCAACCCGGCAAAGGTCAGATTCTTCCCGCACACAGAGACCATCCTGCGCTTTCGCAAGGAAAAGGAAGGAATTTTTTTTGAACCTCCGCCGCGCGAGGATGCAAAAGCGCTGCTCTTCGGGGTGCGGCCCTGTGATGCACGCAGTTTCGTCATGCTTGATAAGCTGTTCCTGGAAGGGGAATATCGGGATCCGTACTACGCGGAGAAAAGGGAAAACAGCCTGGTGGTGGGCATCGGCTGCAACCTGCCCCTTCGCTCCTGCTTCTGCACCTCGGTGGGCGGCGGGCCGTTCGGCACCGAAGGATTGGACGTGCTCCTCACTGATTTGGGCGATGAGTACCTCGCGGAGGCGTGTACGGCGGGCGGTGAAGAACTTCTCGGCACAGTGCCCAGAGCCCGGGACTGCGGAGAATCGGACACGCGCCGCCGGCAGGAGCTGGAGGCCGCATGCCGTTCCCGCATGGATCCCGTGGATCTGCTGGAGGGGGTGAAAACACGTCTGGATTCGCTGTACGACAATCCGTTCTGGGACACCCTGTTTTTAAAATGTATTGCCTGCGGCAACTGCACCTACCACTGCCCCACGTGCCATTGCTTCGACATCGTGGAAGAGGCCGGCGAGGAAGGCGGCAGGCGGCTGCGCAACTGGGACTCGTGCATGTATCCCCTCTTCACCCTCCATGCATCGGGCCACAACCCGCGGCCGACGGGCAAAGAGCGCTGGCGCCAGCGCCTGATGCACAAGTTCCGATACTACGTGGAGAACTTCGGAGTGAGCGCGTGCGTGGGCTGCGGGCGCTGCATTATCAACTGCCCGGTGAACATGGATATCCGGAGAATTCTCATGGCCGTGCAGGAACTGGATATTCCAGGGGGAGCGTCATGAGCAATCCATACATCCCCATGCCCATGCGGGTGGAGAAGGTCATCACCGAGGTGGACACCAGGGACATCAAGACCTTTCGGCTCTCCTTCCAGCGGGAGGAGGACCGGGACTCCTTTCAGTTCATGCCGGGGCAGTTCTGCGAGCTATCGGTTCCGGGCAAGGGCGAATCGCCTATTGGCATCGCCTCATCCCCCCTGGAGCGGGATTACGTGGAGTTCACCGTCATGATGGCGGGCGTGGTGACCACCGAGTTGCACTCCATGGAGCCCGGGGATTTCATGGGAATCCGGGGCCCCCTTGGAAACCATTATCCGCTGGAGCGGCTCAAGGGGAAAAACGTGGTCGTGGTGGGAGGCGGGTTCGCCTTCACCACGCTGCGCTCCCTGACCCGGTACATGCTGCACCCGGACAACCGGCGGGACTTCGCCGACATCACGGTGATCTACGGAGCGCGGACACCGGGCCTGCTGCTTTACAAGGATGAGCTCAAAACATGGATGGATCGGGAGGACATCCGCACCCACGTTACGGTGGACCCCCCCGGGGCGGAGGGCTGGGAGGGCCATGTGGGCTTTGTCCCCACCATCGTCGAGCAGGTGGCCCCCGGCGCCGGGGAATCCGTCGCGGTTGTCTGCGGCCCGCCCATCATGATCCGCTTCACTCTCCCCGTCCTGCTCAAGCTCGGTTTTGCCAGGGAAGATATTGTTACCTCCCTGGAGATGCGCATGAAGTGCGGTATCGGCAAGTGCGGCCGGTGTAATGTGGGAGAGAAGTATGTCTGCCTCCACGGGCCCGTGTTCACCCTGGCCGAACTTGATCAGCTTCCCTCAGAGTATTAAACCCGAGTTGCGTTCATTAGCGTTGCATATTATTCGAAACTGCGGTCAAACAAATAAGATAATTCGAAGAATTATGCAACGTGATGCAGGAGCGGGGTTGATCCCCGCCCGTAAGGATTTGTGAAAACCAAGATTTGATCCGGCAGACTACAAAGCTGCATTTTAGTTAAGCCAAATCAAGTAAGGATTATTTGTTGAAAGTGAGTATAACGTTCGACTAAAGGGCGCAAGCGTTAGCGAGCGTCCCTCTCCAATCCAAGGCGGTGTTAGGCGGATAGACGACCTCACCATTGTAGAAGCGTCCCAATGGCTATTAGTGCCAAACCACCCCAAAACAAAGAGTGAACAATACATGTTTCTGTCGGCGCAAAGAGTCCCCGCTTTTCTTTTTTTGCCTTCTCGACTATCTTTCTAATATCACCCTCGTATTGACTCTTAACGCGCACCGACAAGGCCAGAGCCACAGTTCCAGCTACCACGAGCAATAGCCCTAGCTGTTGACGAGTGATGCACAGATCCATGTTCTGTTAGTTCCGTATAACATATAGTGAGTGGCGCGGCCAATGAGCTAGCCCTTTAAGGCCACGGAAGTTCTCCGCGTCCACTCAACCGACGGGTTAGACAGAATCGTCAACCGTGATCCTTGCGACCTCCATGACCTCCCAAGGAACGATTTGGGAGAGAGAATAATCAAAATAAGTATAGTATGCATTCGAGAGTCCAGCTAGCAGCTCGATATGCTGGCGGTCAGCTATGTTTAGAGACTCCCACCAAGCCCCGGAAAAGTATGTGTTCTCCACATAAGCAAACATAAACTGCACCAATAAACTTGGCAGCCTTCGGTTGCCTTCTTTCAGCAGAGAATTGACGAACAAACGAGGAGCTGTCTCTCTGCTAAGCCATGTCATGACGACGGCACCTCCCTCAGGAACTGGAACGACTCCGTAAAGTAGGGACTCCTGATGAGTATGAGTATCATGGAGCCCCTGCAATTTATGGCCTTCAAGGTCACGGTTTGGAGAAACCGCTCCCGTGCTTGCAACGCAGAGATCTCCGCGAAAAGTAATAACCGCCCGAGACCATCCGCTATAGTCCTTCTCTAACAAATGCCTATCCATGATTCCTTTCAATCTCTGGAAATCAGCAAGTCCCTTCCGAGTCCCGGCATCTTTGGAGGTTTCTATGCCCTGGATTTGCCGTTGGAATTTTTCAGGAAGGCCTCTATCAATGGACTGTCTTATAACCTGACCCGCCCTGAGAGACCCCGACTTCTGGTAGACCTCGTGACAGAGGGCTCGATACCCTACTAGGAAACACTGCTCATCGGTACCAGTGAATAACTTTTTCTCTAGTGCAGTGAAAATCTCGCTATCGTGTTTGGCACAGAACCCTGTAAACGTGGACGCCTTTCTCCACCCGACACAACGGAGAATCGGTCTGCCAGAATTATCTTTTCTAATTGGATAGAACGTTCTTACGTGATTAGTAGAATCGATGATCCGTTGGAGAACGCCAGATCGCTGAACTGTGTGGGCAGATACAATTTTGTCACAGATACCCATCCCCGCCAGGGGGTGGAGACATTCTTTATGATCCCAGGCAGCTTTTGCTTCGTTGTAAATTGCTTCAGCCGGTAACCGCTGTTCTGATTCACGATTAAGGTGGCATTTTTTATATTTGATTCCAGAACCGCACCAGCATGGCGCATTTCGGCCTAGTTTTTTTGCCATTCGATTCCTATTTCCAACTGAACAATCTTCCCCACCAAAATCTTCATATCATCTTCCATGTTGTTTACGGATGGGACAATTAAGTGCTTGATATGGCACAAATCGCATCTTATATGGTTCGATTTTGGGTTGGTTTTGGCCGCGGAATAGACGCATAAAATGAGTCGGAAATATGGTTTTAGTTATGTTTTAAGTTGTGAAAACCAAGATTTGATCCGGCAGTCGCTGTTAAATCGAGTGTCGGCCAATTGTTTTACCTGCAAAGGGTGAGTAGTGGTCTATAATAGAATTCGTTGATTTGCGGTTAAAAGAAAGAGCGCTTAAATCTCACCCGCGCCGGCCGGGGGGCGGCATCAGCTTGACCGTGTTGTCAGGTGAATTAAGTATGGTGTCCCCGGAATCCGCTTATGACTTATAGATTTCCTTGCTTTTATCTTGTGCCTGGCACTCGGTTTTCCTTACACTCCACTTACACAATCGTGCCTATTGCCCCGTTGACGCTTTGAAGTCCGCGTATGCCTTGCGGTTCAGCCGGAGATTGCTCCTGTACGAGAGACTGCCCACCAGGCTGATCAGCGGCCTGCGGCGTTGCCATAAGTTGCCCCACACCCTGCGCAGAATGCGCGGCATGGAATAGAAGACCCGGTCGCAGGAAATCATTTCTTCTATGATGCCGTCCAGAGACAAATGCTTATACCGGGCCACCGGGAAGGTCAGCGTGTAGTATTTCCAGTCTTTCGGGAACGAATCGAGGGGGATGCGGTCCTCCGATTTCATCTGGTCCCACAGGCGCGTGCCGGGCAAGGGAGTCAGAAACAACGCGTTGAGATTATCCACGCCGTACTGACTGGCCGCGTCGGCTATGCGTTTGCCGATACCCGGCTTGTCTATGTCCAAACCGATGATAAAGGAACCCACAACCAGGATGTTGTGCCGCTGTATTCGCCGCACGCAGGCGCGGAAGTCCCGGCCCTTCAGAAGGTTGAATTTCCTGCCGAGCTCCGGAAGCCCTTCCGGCGTAGGGGATTCAAAGCCTATGAAGACGCCTCTGCACCCGGCCTTCGCGGCCAGCGCCATGAGTTCTTCGTCATCGGCGAAGTTAATGGTGACCTGGGCAATCCACTCTTTCCGCAGGTTTGCCTGTGCCATGGATCGGAACAGGCCCTTGGCGCGGGCGATGTGTTCAGGGCGCGTGCCGATGAGGTTGTCATCCACCACCAGGACATGCTTCTCACGGATCAACTGGAATTCCCGCACGACATCCGGAATGGGTCGCTGCCGGTAGTGGAACCCGTTGAACGCCGTCACGCTGCAGAAGTTGCAGTTCATGGGACAGCCGCGCGTGGTCTGAACGGCTCCGAAGGCATATCCCCCGGCAAGCAAATCATGCCGGGCGGGCGGGACGTTGTCTATCTCAGCGAGCCCTCCGTCATACCGGCGCTTCAGGCAGCCACGCCGGGTGTCCTCCAGAACCTGCGGCCAGATGCCCTCGGCTTCCCCCGTGACGACCGAGTCCACACGCTCCGTGACCTCGTCCAGGCACATGGTTGCATGAATACCGCCCATGACGACGGGCACGCCCAGGCGTCGAAAGTGAGCGGCCACTTCATAGGCGCGGTTCGTCTGCGAGGTGAAAGCGGTAATGCCCACCAGGTCAGGCCGGGGCATGGCCGGATAGTCAGGCACGTCGAGGTTCTCGTCCACAATTGTGATTTCCCACTCCGGAGGGGTCAGGCCCGCGAGAACCATAAGGCTGAGCGGTTTCCACACGCGATAACGGTTCCAACGGCTCTCCTTGACTCTGACGATGCTGACAAGCGGGTTAGAGGGGTTGATCAGATATAGTCGCATGGCGTTGTATTCACTCATGGATAAAGATTTGCCTTTTCTCTTTCATTTCCTCAATACCGGCTTCCTCAATACCGGCTTAATGAATGGATTTGCAGGGAACCACTATGGGGCTTTCAGTGGACTCTGTATCAGGGGTGTTGAGGATACCCTCAGGTATCATAGAACCTGCGCCTCAGATTTCATCAGACATAAATGAGTTTATAAAAGGCATAGCTGAGTTGGAAGACAGGCCCGTACTATTTATTGATATAGACAGACTGATGAAAAAGTCATGGATTACAGTTGCGACCAGGGCAATATAAGCGGTTCAGTAAAAGAATCATGGATAACCAATGATTGCAGTATGTTATACACGCCTCATGACAAACCTGTTGTCTCAAACGCCGTTATTTTTTAATGTATTGAACTTTTCGGTGTATTGCAATACTGTCCACACGAAAGCGGAATGGCTCCATGTAAGCGGTGAAACAGAGAGAGGAGAACTGTTTACAGGGTGCACCTGCTCTGCAAACACACCGGAAGGAATCGCGTTCTTCCCGCACCATTCAAGGTAAGGAAGGGCTTCGTGAAGTTCCTGAAGACTTTCGGCGCAAGCGATAAAATACTCTCCCAACCAGAGCGTTGAGATAAACCAGGGATTGCCTGGAATATCCGGCGGGCTGTCATTCGGCCGTTGATAGACATCATTCTGGTATCGGGCACAACCTTCAACAGGGGTTTTGAGCCATAATTGCCGGCGTATCGCCTTCATTGTTTCGACCATCCGCGGATCTTTGGGGGGCAATGCTCCCAGAATCGTGAGTCCCAACAGACTGACATCGATCACTTCGTCGAGTTCATAGCCGTCAGAGTTTCTGTAACCGGAGCGGGCGTACCTCTTCAGGCCGGTGTGGTACAGATGCCTGGTAAGCCCTTCCTTCATTTGTTCGGCCACTTTGTCATATTTCTCTGCCAGAGAGGCATCTTGAAAGAGTCTTGCAAAATTCGCCGCCGCGCTGAGGCCGGCGATTACTGCTGCGACAGTAAAGGAGTGTACTCCAAAACGCTCTTCCCAGAGATCATAGGAGGGTCTGGGCAGCAGGGTTTCAAGATCCCGGTGAGCCACCAAAAAGTCGGCGGATTTTTGAATGAGCTCATTGTAGAGAGGTCTGATGAATCCTATTTCTTTAGAATTCTCGTAGTGTATCCAGAGCGCCCAGAGAATCAAAGCGGTCGAGTCCTCCTGTATGGGAATCACCGCTTTCCCGTCCAATAACCATGGGTGCCAATTGCTGGCCAGTGATCCATCAGGATTATAATGCTGGTAAAGATATCCTTCCTCTGATAGAACACGAGAGCAAAAGTTGAAAAATTTCCTGCACACCTCCGTGTAGCCCGCCTTCGCCAGAGCGGCAGCGACGAAGGCTCCATCGCGGCCCCACATGTAAGAATATGTATCTTTTCCAAAACGGACTATATCCGAGTCATTTGCCGCAATGATCGCTCCCCGGTTGTCGATCTGTGTTTTCAAAATGAGGAGGCTTCGGTTGAAAATGTCAGTGACAGTTTTGGGCAGATCTCCAAAGGATCTGGATTCTTTTTGGATCCATGCTTCCCAGTAATTAGACGTCCTTTTGATCAGTTCCGCGGGTGTCTTCTCTATCACTTCATGGTTGAGTTGAGCCACCTCATGGTAAAGCGTGCCTGCCGCCATCCAGTAAAAAGCTTCCGCTTTCCCGCCGGAGGGCAATTGCAGCCATATCCCGATTGTAGAGTCAGCAGAGCCCCAGGAAATTTGGTTCCCGTTGAGTTCGCCGTCCTCAGCGTCTTTCCAGGTTCTTTCCCTTCCCGGAACCTCCTTGTCCCCGCAGGCGTAGTAATCCACGCCGCACTTTTCGGCCACAGAACAATTAATGAGAAAGTACCGATTGGCTTTGTAGTGTATGATGGAACGGGTTCGTGGATCAAAATAAGCCGTTTCTCCGATATCATTGCCATAAAGATGAAAGTCGTGATTGAAAAAGAGCCTCACTTGACGCTCCTTCCCCTTCAGATTTGTCACTTCGATCTTTTTTATATATACGTTCAAGTCTATTTCGACCACGTCGGAGCAGCACAGTTCCAAACCCAGAGCCTCGTTTTTCAGGAAGACATCAGTCACGAGGCTGTTATAATGATATCTTAGGTCCTTTTTCCATTCCGGGCCCATCCAAGAGCATCGTCCATCAACCCACACTCCGAACCGAAAGGGGTTCCCCTTTGAATGGTTCTCCTGGCCTATTAGGGGGAAATATACATCCCGAATCTGATAATCCGAATCAAAGTTAAAAAGAAGATTGCCGTTGCTTACCGGAATGTCTTTGGGCATGGTTTCTTATGTGGCCGTACTTCCATGGTGGGATGGTTTCGAAAGATAGCCTGTTGACAACCTGCTGTAACTGTCTGATATTTTATGATCGTTTACTATCCGTTGATACAGCTCTGAATATTTATAGGCCATAATTGATATGGAGAAATGATTCTGTACATGTCTCCGGCATTCACGAGGATCGATACAGTCGATGAGGTCAACCGCCCCAATCATAGCACTCATGGAATCCACCACGAACCCTGTTTTTCCGTCCACCATTATTTCCGGGACGGCACCTTTATTGAATGCAATAGCCGGCGTGCCGCATGCCATTGACTCGATCAGGACAAGTCCGAATGGCTCACCCCATTGTATAGGGAATAAAGTGGCTCGCGCATACCGGTACCATTTCTTTTTATGCCCGCTGCTGATTTCTCCGATGTAGATAATCTGTTTGTCGCAGTCCAATAATGGCTTTATTACCTTGTCATAATAGTCATTGTCAACTGCATATTCGCCGACTTCAACCGACAGGTCAATAAAATTCTTCAAGCCTGCAAAAAACTCCTTGTCTGCGGCTTTATTCTGGATACAACCGGCAATGATAAGTTTAGAACCTGTTTTTTTCGCAAGTTCTATGGCCTTATCCTGTCCCTTGTCACGGGTTATCCTGCCGATGGTGAATAAATAGCTTCCTTTGTCCGGCTTTTCTTTTACAGGGTATGCTTCAACCTCAATTCCGTGGTGGACAACATTCTCTGTGTTCACCAAGTCATTATACTGCCTTTTTTGATATTCGCTTATCGGAACGCAATGCACCAGGGGAGATGACAGAGGATTACACCAGCGCTGGTAAGCTCCTTCCAACAAGCTTTCTTTTGCGGGCACGTGAAGGGTCATCACAATTGGTACATGCATGCTGAATACACCGTCATAAATGAACTCAACCGCTTTTGCATCATGCATGTGTATGACGTCAATGTCGCCCATCCTTGCCCTACCCAATACCCTTGAAAGGTGCATATTCAAGTTTTTACGCCGTTCCGCGGTGTCATCGCTCCAATAATCACCGGTGCTTTGATCAACAGTCACGTAATGTTCCCCGGCGACCCTGGAATCGCCTGAACAGGCAACAATCGACCTGTGACCTAAAGAATGGAGTCCTTTATCTATATTATGAATGATCGTTTCTATGGGACCATAACCACGGTCCGGCCTGATCGGCTTGCTGATGGTTGCCACGTGCAGCACTGTCAGTTTTTCATGTTTTGTCTTTATTGTCATGGTAAATTTCTTCAGATATGCCTGAGAGTTAATAATAAGATTTATTATTAGTTAAAGTAACACAAAATTTAATAAATTGCAACAATATATTTAAAAGCCAAAATGATATGTCAAATTTTGAATGGTGGATCCAGGGAGACGAGATCCACGGATTCATCGGGAATGTGCTTTCGGAGAACATCCAGGTTGTCGCCGAAATACAAGGCATTTGGCATGGTCAATTACTCCTATTGTTATGCCATTTGTTATGCCATGCTTTTCTTTCTGTTTACGGATGGGACAATTAAGTGCTTGATATGGCACAAATCACATCTTATATGGGTCGATTTTGGGTTGGTTTTGGCCGCTGAATAGACGCATGAAATGAGTCGGAAATATGGTTTTAGTTATGTTTTAAGTTGTGAAAACTAAAACTTGATTTGGCAGACAATGTTAAATCAAGCCTCGGCCAATTGTTTCACCTGCAAAGAGTGAGGAGTGGTCTATAATAGAAACCGTTGATTTGCGGTTGAAATATGCAAAAATCCGGGATGATTGTTACATATCGATAGCAGGTGGCAAATGACGCGCTCCACAATGCAGGGCACCAGATTTTCCGGCGTGTCTTCATTAGGGCAACCTGGTTGACCGGTACGTGAAGAGGAAAAAAGCTTGACTTTCAAAAATATATGATATAAAGATTATATCATTATTAATGTATATAAATTGTATATAAAGTTTATATGAATATGAAGTTATTTAAAAATAACAACTTAGTTTCAAGAGAAATATTAGATCTCATATTAGAGGGTGAAATCAAACCCGGAGAGAAATTGCCCTCGGCTGGATATATTGCCAAAAAAACCGGTGTAAGCATCGTTACCGCGCGGGAATCGATCAAAAAGTTAGAGACAATCGGACTTATTACAATTTTGCATGGAAGAGGGATATATTTAACTGAAGGCAAGTGTGTCATTGAAGATCTTCTTGAAGCGAGAAAATTTTTTGAATGTCACAATGTCATGATGGCGGCTCAGAAGATCACCGATTCTCAATTAAAAAAACTTGATGGTCTTATTAAGGGTATGGATGAAGACATCAAAAACAGCAATATCAGTTCTTTTAGCGAAATGGACCATGAGTTCCATGTCTTGATAGCGAAGTTTAACGGCAATCGTATTTTATTTAAAGCATTTGAAAATATAAGGAATCTTCTTTTATATCAACAATTGACCATCAACCAGCGTTACTCCGGCATGCTCGAAAAATCAGCCTTCTATCACAAGAGTATTTTTAATGCGCTTATAAACAGGGATTCTGCTTCGGCAAGATCACTAATGGCGCAGCACCTGGATGAAGTTCTCGATATGTGGAAGAAGTATGTGTCCAATTTGTAAAGCATTTTTATGTGATGCCGATAAATATTAAGACCGTTAAAGCCTTTCTATTTCGGGCTTACCCTGGGATGCGACTTTGATTACTCAATGGGGATGTCCATCGACAGTCCAAGAATTTGAACAAAATAACTCGATATTACTTAGAAAGGAACCTTTGTCATGCAAGACTTAAAAGAACGTGCTTCAGCCCTGTTGAAAGAGTTTAAAGGCGAGACTTACGCTTTCGGCAGCGGGGTGCTGGAGGAAGCGTCAGGAAAATTCGCCGCCGAATTCGGCAAAAAGGCTATGTTTGTGGGACAGATAGACCAGGATTGGTATCAACCAATCAAGGATCGAGTAATAAAATCCCTTGAAAAGGCCAGCGTTCAGGTGGTGGATATTGTCAAATCAGCCGCTCCCAATGCGCCCTTCGTGGATGTCTATCGCATTCACAGCCATATAGTGCATAAAAAACCCGACGTCCTGGTGGTGGCTGACGGCGGTTCGTGTATTGATGCTGTTAAAGCGGCTGCGATGCTGGCCGCTTTGGGTGATATCCAGCCCGAAATTGACCCTTTTTTCGGAGTTGGAGAAGTAACCAGAGTATGTCAGGAATCAGGCCGCACCATCATGCCGGTGGTGGCAATCATGACGGCCGCCAGTTCCGGTGCACACCTGACTAAGTATTCCAACATCACTGATCCCGTGGCCGGCCAAAAGAAATTGATCGTGGACGAGGCGATTATTCCACCTCGCTGTATCTTCGATTATGATGTCACGACCACCCAGCCCATGAGCTTGACCCTGGACGGTGGGCTTGACGGCATTGCCCACTGTCTTGAAGTTTACTACGGCTCATCTCCCGAGACCAGAGAGAGGACACGCCAGATCGCCGAAGTAGGTGTGGAAGTCATAATTCAGGGTCTCACGGAAGTGAAGAGAGATATTACCGACAAGCACGCCAGAACGCTGCTGGGGCTGGGAACCGACCTGGGCGGTTACGCCATCATGATCGGCGGCACCTCAGGCGCACATCTGAACAGCTTTTCCCTGGTTGACGTGCTCAGCCACGGCCGGGCATGCGCACTGATGAATCCCTATTACACCGTGTTCTTCGCCCCGGCCGTTCAGGATCAATTGCGGGTTATCGGTGGTATTTACAAGAAGTATGGTTATATAGACGAAGACTTGGAATCACTGTCAGGCCGGGCACTGGGGCTGGCGGTGGGCAGGGGCATGGTCGAATTCAGCAGGTTTTTAGGCTTCCCAACTTGTCTGAGTGACGTTCCGGGCGTAGATAAGGAACATATTGAGCGTTGTATCACCGCTGCCAAGAATCCTCAACTCGACATGAAGCTCAGGAACATGCCTGTATCCCTCAACGCCGATCTAGTGGAAGAGTACATGCGGCCTATCCTGGAAGCCGCCTGGGACGGTGAGTTCGAAAAGATTAAGAACATGTAAAGCAGGGCCGAAAAAACCGGACGTTCCAGAGCAGGACCTGCCTGAACATGAAATTGTACTCGCCTGAATGTGCCGAGCCGCTTGGAACAGGCACATATTCAGTGGAACTTCTTTATCAGGGGGGTCGTTGAAAAACGCGCTTACCTCTTCAGAAACGGATATGAAAATAGACCTTTTTTACGGCCAAGCCGGGATCACGGTGAATCTTCCGGATGATATAAACGTTACCGTGGTTCGCAAACATCCCATGGTCCCCATCGGCGACCCTGCAGAGGCGGCGATGGATGCATTGAAAAAGCCGGTGGGGAGCCTTCCTCTCTCCGAATATGCCCGCGGCAAGAAAAAAGCATGCATCCTGGTCTGTGATATCACCAGGCCCGTGCCCAACGGCATTTTGCTTCCGCCGCTCATTGAGACGCTTACGCAGGCAGGGGTATCGAAAAAAGATATCGTGGTTTTGGTGGCCACCGGGCTGCACCGCCCCAACGAGGGGGAAGAACTGCGGGAGATAATCGGCTCTGACGAAGTCTTCAATTCCATTCGCATCGAGAACCACCTGGCCCGGGATAAAAGAGCCCATGCAGACCTTGGGAAGACATCCGAAGGTATCCCGATTATGATTGACCGGCGATTTGTAGAGGCTGATATACGAATCGTTACCGGCCTGATAGAACCCCACTTCATGGCGGGCTATTCGGGCGGCCGCAAGGTGGTTGCGCCCGGCATCGCTTACAAGGACACCATTTTGAGTTTGCACTCTGCCCGTATTCTGGAGCATTGCAAAACCGCCAACTGTATTATCGAGGGCAATCCGCTTCACAACCAACAGATTGAAATTGTCAGGGCTGTCGGCGATATCTTATCGCTGAACGTCGTCATCGACGAAAACCGACGGATCGGGTTCCTCAATTTCGGCGAATTGGAGTCCAGCCACCTTGAAGCGGTGGATTTCATGAGAAAACACGCCGAGGTGACCCTGCCCCGTCGTTTCAAGACCGTTGTCACCACGAGCGCGGGCTATCCATTGGACAAGACCTATTATCAAACGATCAAAGGGATGGTCGGCGTCATTGACATTCTCGAACCGGGAGGAACCGTTATTACCGCCAGTGCATGTTCAGAAGGAATGGGCGGCCGTGAGTTTGTGGAGGCACAGCGTCTTTTGCGCCGGTTAGGGCCCGACCGGTTCATGACATGTATCAAAAAGCGCGATATGGCGGTCATTGACGAATGGCAGACCGAGATGTTGGTCAAGGCCCTGAGGGTGGGGAATATACAGCTATACACCGAGGGTCTCAGCGAAGCGGACCTGAAAGACGTGTTCGTAGAATCGGTCGCATCGCTGGAAGAGGCGATTCTGGCGAGTGTCAGGTCACATGGAGAACCCGAAATCGCCGTGGTCCCCGAAGGGCCATATGTTATTCCCATCTTTGATCGAAACCAAAATGGCTTTGATGAAAAATAGATCGTAGTAGTTTTCTGAAAACAGCAGCCGCAGGGGGTGCGGCGATTAATTAGTTTCCAACCGGAAACTACAAAAATTCATTCTCAACTCTTATGGTAAAAAATTGAAGATGGATAATATGGCTAGTGATATCATTAACTTATTTTATAAAAGAACCCTTCTCTCCCCACATGAAAAAAGGAAAAGTGGGGTTTCCGGACGAATACCTGCTTCCAAATGGCAAAGCTTCTGAAGCCTATAGCAATTTTCCTCTTTTTTTGATCCAGCGCTTGGATAAACTGCACTAGGTCCTGGCGTCAGCTTGATCCGACTGTTAGGCATCAATGGCGAAAAGCTGTCTCTATCGCTTGGTGACCTGCAGCGCGGAGACGCCATAGGACTTGGCAGACTCTCAAATCGGACCACGTGTGATTTCGGTAACACTCTCAATGACATCGAATTGCTTCACGCTGAAGTCACTGAGGGCAGGGTGCTTAACAATTTGGGCAACAATTGGTCCTTCTAAGTAGGCATTTGTTGAGGCCTCATCGTCGAAATGATAGATCCCGCCAGCTTCTTTCTCCGCTTCGTTCATTAGCCAGACCTTCCAGCGAAGACCGGTAACAGCGGCAATTTCACCAGCCAGGGGAGCAACCGCTTCCTCGTACTCGGCCCGCGAAATGCTGAACTTGAAATTGATTTGCAGAATTTTTCCAGACATCGTCTTTCTCCTTTCAACGAATAGTGGCGGATCAGTTGATCACGCCGGGGTGAACTCAATACGCATGGAATTAGGTAAGCTGGTATTCTCTCAAGCCATTACCACCTCCTTTCCTGAGATGCCTCCTGCCACGTCAGTCGGCTGAATCCGCTACGTTGATGAATGAGACAGTGGTGACCGCCGCTTAACAATAACCCCTCACAGCACCAATGCATAAGGTTTCTTTTTTCAAGGGCTTATCAACCGGTCCTGCTTGCGGCCGGGGTGCCGGGGTCTTATACTGTCCATAAATTTTCCTTATTCATTGCAGAAAGAAATGTAGGCCTTTTAACAGAATCGGTCAAGCGCTGATTTCAGGAAGAAACGAGGTGTCCATCAGGTATTTCTTCGGTTTGTTTGGATCAATCCGGACAACGATATCTTTGATTTGGATGAGCTGTTCCTGGGTCCTGCAGGTGCTCTTGCTTGAACACATGAGCTTTGTCGCTTACGGGATCCAGCCACTGTCGTAGTATTCTGTAGGTAGATTCCCCCATACAGTCGCCGAGGTGTCCGGTTCAACGGATTGAAACTCGGTGATACTCATCTATCCAAACTGCTGCAGCCAACTTTTTTACTCATCCAGCGCATCCCCACAATGACCATCACTGAACCCATTCCTTGTTTTGTGCTGATTGTGAACCCGCAGTTTCCTCCTTTGATTTAAAATTATGGAATATCAAAATGCGTCGTCCAGAGGTACAGATTCTCTTCCAGCTCGCCGGCGGGAGTAATGGCCATCAATAGATCATACCGTCCTGAAGGAAGCCATGAGATCGGAATATCGCCGAACAGGCTGCTGTTTATGGGGCCGTTCGTATTTGCCACAAAAGGCGCTATCCCCGCTGCAAGGTCCTGGATTTCAAACCCGGGAGTTATCATGTAGAACCCCAGGAGAAGATGAGAAATAGCGAGATACACGTCCACTGGCCCGGTGAAATCCACCGTGCCGACTTCCAGGCTGAGCAAATCGCCGCCCTCGGCTATAGAACCCACGCCGATGGGCCTGGCTACTAACGGATTGGTACTTTTTGTGGAAGCCGCTATGGGGGGATAGTCCAGTACTTGCTGCCAGCTGCTGGGGACCTCAAACTGGTCGTTCAAAGGCCTATTATTTTCGGTAAACTCCACCCCTGAAAAGATATTCTTCCTGATCCATTTGTATTTTTGCTGCAGGAGAGTATCGCCGTTCTGCAAATCATCCTGAATCTGCTGTCGGAGTTGGGAACCATTCACAAAATAAAAATAGAGCGTCCCGATGAACGAGTGCTGTCTGGTGCTCATGTCGTAGTTGTTTCCATAACCGGTGAAGCCGGCAGGCCTTGTATCCGGACACGAATCAGTGGGGCTATTGGAGAGGCAATCGCTGTTGACCCGGCTGCCAAAGAGGTTGAATCCGGTGGACAGTGCGGAGAGGGGAATGCCCGACCTGGTCTCGTGGATTGCAGTGGGGGGTAGGTTATTATCATCGGAAAATCCCAGCATCCCCGACATGGTATGGGTGAGTTCGTGAAAGATATTCCAGCTATACACATCCCCTCGCCATACCCAGACTCCGTTGCAGATTCCAGCGCCCCCTTGAGAAATAATGATGACAGGGTAGCGGGTTTCATCGCAGGTGGGCTGAGGGTCGAACCTTCCGGAGGAGTTTCCTGCCTGGCATCCGATGGTTCCCGCCCTTTTGTAGAGGGTTCCGACAAACCAGTGGGGCAAGGTCCACAGCACATAGCCAAGCTCTGTGAAAAACGGCCTTCCATCCTGGCCGATATTCGGAATGAGAGTGGGTGCAAAAGGCTCGTTCTGGTCTCTGCAGACCGGATCGAGACCGTCGCTGTTGGAATTGTAGACCGCAAACTGTGCGTCAATCTCTTTGGTGAAGATGGCCCGGCTGAAGTTGACGAACATGATCGCATCGGTGGTGATGTCGGTGATCGCCGCAAAGAGATCGTGGCCAAAGTTGGCAGCGGCCCAAGCAGCGTTCGGGGTAATGAAAGGCCGTCTGTCCAAAACCCCGAGGGCGGGGCGATGTTCCGTCCTGCGGCTTCCGTCAATGATGCCTCCCCCGATCCATGGACCGAAGGGGCCGGCATTGTCCCACCGGGCGTACCGTATCCACCCCCAGGGATCTCTGTATGCCATGACCAGCTTGTTGCGATACACAATGAGTTCTGTCTGAGGGTGGCTGTAAGCAATGGGATTCCCGTCCGGATCGGTTACTTGAGGATCATAGCTTGTTATGAAGTATCCGCTTTCCTGCTGCCCCAGGGGGATACGAAAATGCTGGAGCTGGTGGGTGTACACAGGGGAGACATCGTCCGGCCGGAATTTTTTCGCATATACAACGTGAAAGGCGCCTCCGAGGTAAACCACGCTGGATATGTCGAAGAAGTCGCCCTGATCCCCTTCCGCAGTCAACCAAAAAACATGCTTCCAGGTGGCGTTCCACGGGTAGAGCTTCTTCTGGACCAGCAGCTTCCGATCATTTCCCCGTATTACCGCCAGGAGCTGGTTTGTTCCGTCCGTGCCAATGGTTCCCTCCACCGCGTTGCTCCACTGTTCAGCAGTGCCGCTCTGGGTCCAGGGCGCGGCGCTGATTAAAAACCGACGGTATTCAACGGTAGTGTCCACGCTCTTGTAGAGGACGTGAATGTACCGCTCGTTTATCTCGACAGGAACGGCAGGCCTGGTTAGGGCAACCGACAGCCGCCCCCGCACTGGCCCATCAGTGGTGAGCTGCTGCCAGGAGGACCAGTTGCCTCCCCCCGTTTTATGCGTCTCGTACAGGTTGTCGTTATGCCCTCGGACAAGCAGGTAAAGAGTGTTACCGTCCTGAATCAAGACAGGCCGGGTATCGGGATTCGTATAGAAGGCAGGATCGCCCAGTTGGCCGGTGGGTTGAGGGCCGATGATCTGCCAGGGTCCCCAGCCGCCCGGCGTAGAGGTGGAAGTGTATGCCGCTATGCCGTTGAAGGCTATCCCCACCGCGTGCAGGCTGCCGTCGCTGTGGCCGAAAATAACGGGGCTGGTAGAGGAGTCAATATCAGGCAACTGACTCCATAGGGTCTGATTCTGGGCATAAGCGAGGCCCGTCATAAAGCCGGGATTTCCGGTTATCATGCATGAGCCCAGGATGATGCTTAATGCAAAGGCCCTGAATAAAACACCGGCTTTTAGTTTAGCCTTGTTCATCTTCCTGTTCCTTTCCCATGTTCAAAGGTTTTGAAAATGTGCGTTATGCAGCCAAGCATATAATGATCGTTCCAGCCAAGGCGCTAAAATGTCACTTTTCGTCAGCACCTGCCACAGCGAAGCAGAGGAACTTAGTGATTCAATAGTGGGGATGTGGTGGTGGGTCCAGCTTCCTTTTAGAGGTTTATTTCCTTAAGCACTGTTGGAACTGGAGTTTGGTCTTTTCCGCAATAGGAAGTCGGTGAGGCGCCCTTGTGCAGAATGCATCCCTTTTCCTTGTTGCATTCCCCCCCAAAAGGCTAAATCAAATGATGACCTTATTCCTGATCGGTTTTCTGTGACAGGAAGAATGAGAAATAATGCCTTGTCTCTCCATTTTCTTAGAGGATAAGGGCAAAAAAAAGGCAATAGGCAATACTCGATTCTTTCTTTCATACACATATTGACATAGATTAGAGAATTTGTCAATGAAAAAATGGATATGTTGACCTCGCATAGAGAACGTGTTGCGATGGCTCTATGAAAAGAATATCGAATCATTAAACATCCATCGAAATGAATAAAGAGCGGAGACCTTTTGTCGATTACCAATTGAAATCATGACTTATTAACCGAACCTGTCCGCCCTCGATTACACGAAGTAATGCTCTGTGAGGGTTTCAGCAACTAATGAGTAAAGCATTGCCGCCTGCGTTCTCGGTGGTATCACTCATTCTTTCGGGCGGGGTTTATCCCCGCCCGTAAGTAAGTAAGGAATTGAAAACAACCGTTCTACGGCTCGAGCAAATCGGCAATGTGGAGTACTTGCTGTTTCATTTCATTCCGGCCGAGGGTGTCGATGATTTGCATGCGGCAGCCCGGGCACGTGGTAACGACCGCGTCGGCGCCCGTCTCCTTGACGGCGGCGGCCTTTTTGTCTGCAATCTTCTTTGAGATGTCATAATACGACAAACCGAAAGAGCCGCCCATACCGCAGCACTCGTCACATCCCTCCATCTCGATCAGTTCCACGCCCGGGACGGAACCGATTACTGTGCGGGGCTCTTCGGCAATCCCCTGATACCTGCGCAAGTGGCATGGATCGTGATAGGTTGTTTTCAGGTCGTTCCATTTTCGCCCGCCGGAGGCGAAGGCTTCCGGCTGAAGATCCAGGTCGCGAATGAGAAATTCCGAGAAATCCCTGATTTTGTGGGCGAAACGAAGAAACATTTCACCGGAGTCTTCGCCCCGGCCGAAAAACGTCCCGTAATCCTTCAATGCCGACCCGCAGGTTGCGCACCCGGTAACGATAAGGTCCAGGTCTTTGAAAGCTCGTGCGTTTCTCTCTGCCATCGCCCGGCCCGTTTTCAAATCTCCCGCTCCTATCACGGGCAATGAGCAGCACCCCTGTTCCATCGGCGTGACCACTTCAACCCCGTGGCGGTTGAGAAAGCGGATCATCTTTCGACCGATTTCGGGGAAAATATAGTCAATGGAACATCCCATAAAGAGCCCGACCCGGATGCGGGTTTCAACGCCCGGGGGAGGTGAGGAAACAACAGTAACCCGGTCCCGCAGGAAAACAGGGGCGATCTCCGGTATCCGCCTGCCCGCCCCCAGGGCTGAAAGGAAGGAAGGCAGGTGCCTGATTTTACCCTCTCCGGCGGGAAGGTAGCGCTGGAGCCTGTACGCCAGGCGCAGGACCTTGCCGAACCGCTCCCGGTCGCGCATGATGTAACGGAAGATCGCCCGCTTGGCTAACCCCAGCCCTTTTTCCCGCACCATCTGTTCCCTGACGCCAAGGGTGAGCAGATCGATGGATATCCCTTGAGGACACTGGTCAAGGCAGGAGCCGCAAATAAGGCACTTTTCGAACCGTTTGCGGAACTCCTTATCGAAATCGCGCCTGCCTCCTACCCGGCTCGCCAGCAAGTTGCGCCCGCGGGCGGCGGTGTATTCATCGGCCTCTACCTGGTGGACCGGGCAGACGATGGTGCACAATCCGCAGCGCAGGCACTTCCCGGCCAGTTCATGAAAATCCGTCATTTCTCTTGCCTTTTCCATGGGCTCTCCCGTTTTATTCCACCAGTGTGGACCTATCCGGCGGGCGGCAATGACACGTCATTCGTTTCGGCGACGGCAACGTGCAACAGGGCGTTTCCATCTCAGGGCTACCCCCCTTTCTTGCTTTGGGTGGTTATGATGACTATGGGCATGTCCGTGTCCGCCAAGAGAAATTCTCCTTTTTTCATCAACTCTTTCAAATACTCGGCGTGGACGAGCGCGCGGCGTCGATCCGATTGGCGAAATACAATAGGAAAATCAAATCCCTGGGCGCGGATTACTCCCAGGCAACCGCGGTACTCCCGCTCCTTCTCGTGGAAGGCCCCGCCCAGGCAATTCAAAGTGCAGGCCCCGCAGGCGAAGCACTTTTCCTGGTCTATCTCCTTCTTCCTCCAGGAGATGGCATCCATGGGACAGTAGTATTCCGCCGGGCAGTTGAAGGAGCAATAAATGCATCGGTCCGGATCGAACTCGATCTCCAGCCCCGACGGTTGTCCCATGGCCGACCACGCATCTGAATACCGCTGATACTCAAGGGGGACCCTGTCCCCGATATCAGCTATAGGCAAGGGGATATTCTCATCCAGTGCGTCCGCAATCCCATCGATCACCTCCTGGCTCACCAGAGGAATGGGGACAGCCACCGAGTTGGCGAACTCCGGCCCGTAGCTGGTTTTAAACCCGCCGATTAATTCCGGGTCCATCTGGAACATGTCGGCCACGATGGACAACGACGGTTTTTCCGGTTTGGAGCGCGTGCCGCAGCCCACCACCACGCCGGGAGCTTTGTTGAGCAGCACTTTACTTCCGACGCGGATAGTTCGAAACTCTTTATCGTTTTCCAGAGGGTTCAGCCCTCCTCCTCCGCTGAAAGATATGGCCGTCCCCCGGGGAAAGAACCTTGGTGCAAAAATTGATCGGGGGTTATCGCGGTAAGAGGGCATGTTCTTGATATTGGCAAAGGCCATATAATTCATGAAGTCGTTGCGGAAAGTATAAAAGCGGGCGAAATCGAGATCCTGAAGGGTAAAGTGGGATTCGTAGTATCCGCCCTCCACCGACTCGACCTCCGCATGTATCCTTTTCCCTTCCAGCATGTCCCGGAAGAGATGTCCTCCCCCATAGCCCATGGGGTCGTACTTGCTGTGCGCGGTGGCGTGGATCAGAACGTCCACCACCCCCAACCGTTCATTCGGGGCCGGGCCCGGCACTCCGGGGACACCGTTGAGCCAGATTTTTTCCGCCCGGGCGAATTCCCCCGGGCCCGTGACCGGGACAACAAACATAGCCGCCGATCCGGACATGATGCCGCGCGTGGCGCAGGTAACGACATCAACCTCGCCGACGGTGAACAGGTGCCCGCGCCGCACTTCTTCTTTAAATTCGCTGCTCGTCATGACCACGGCATTTCCCTTTGTAAGCTTCTCATTGATTTCGCGTATGCTGAGATGCTGTTTCATGGTGTTTCATCTCCTCCACCAGTCCCCCGATCATCAGGACTCCATCAGTTCGATTTCTCCCCAAAAGCCCATTTTTTCTCCCGCGAGCACCACCGCTCCGGTAACGTGGGGGATTCCGCGGAGAAACTCAATGGCCTTTTCCACATCCCGCTGCGAGCGTACCAGGTTTCCCGCCGCGGTGGCCGCGGCGTCAGCAAGCGCGGCCGAAGGAGAAACGACCGTCACGGCGTCCGCGCGGCCGAAGCTCAAAGATGGGCCTTCTCGGCCTGACGAGGTGCAAACTCCAAGAGGGGTCTTCTCCGGCCGGATCATGATGTTTATGAAATGCGGCAGCGAACGAGCCTTGGTAAAGATGGACATTTTTCTCGCAACGTTGGTTGCAAGGAAAATATCGCCGCCGTTCTCCACGATGATCTGTGGGCTTTCTTGAAGAAAATCCCTGCCGACGAATTCAGCGATTGCGCCGGCCACAGCCGCCATGGGGCCGACACCGGCCGCATCGGCCGCCCCGGCCATGGCCCTCACGATCCGGGGGGCGGCGGTGCCGATGGGATAAGGCGACAGGCTCCGCTTGAACCCCGGATCCGTGTCGATATACGCCTCAATTCGCCTCCGGTATTTCCAGACCGCATGGAGCATCTCGCGGGAGAGGTCCGTTTCGGCCGATATCAAAAGATCCGTTTCCTCCACCGTTACCCGAAATGTCACCAGGTCGGAGCTTCGGACCCGCCGCCGATATTCCCTGAATGTACCCAGTGAATCACTTGAGAGTCGCTTCAGGTTGTTCACGGATTATCACGTCCCCGTATTCTCTGAACCGTTTGTCCTTCAGAGTGATCTCGATATCCGCCGCTGTCCCCACGTAGATGGTTTTCATCGGACAGCGGGTGGCGCAGGACGGCCAGTATCCCCGTTCAATTCTCTCCATGCACAGGTCACATGCAGGCTCCTTTGCCCTGGCCGTGGCCTTCTCATCAGGGCAGCGGATCCAGAAGTTGTTGGTGTCGTAATACATGCAAGGCGTCGCACACTTGCGGCATGCTCCAGGGAGAGTAAATATCTGCGCCTGTCCGCTCTTTTCGTTCCCCAACTGCAGATTCCTCACCGGGCCCGGCTCTCCTTGTTCTGCATGTTCCAGCCGGCAGGCCAGTTGACAGGTACCACAGCGGATACAACGATCAAGATCAACCATCATCACCATCTGGTCGTCGGGTATGGCGAGAGGCTCGGTGGCTCTCTCAAACTGGCTTCCGGTAAAGATGATTTCCATTGCTTTCCCCTCACCGCGTCCATTATTGTGAGAATTATCCACTTTGATCAGCATTATTGCCCGGGCCACCACCCATGGAACCTGAATGCCATTAAGGTTCGGCCGGTATTGAATCACAGCGTTCGGTCCAATATTATTTCTTGCGAACCTTTACCGCCGCGGCTTCCAGGTATCCGCGACCGCAATTCTCTGTTTCAGGCACAAAATCCATCAGGCCGCAGGGACTCTCAAAAGGATAAGACGGATCGTACGTGTCGGTCCCCACCGGGCAAAAGACGGTCTCCTCGTCCACATGATCCGTAACCCACGCCGGGGCCTCAATTTTCCCCAGATGGTTTTCCACCACAACTGTTTCGCCGTTCTGGATGCCCAATTCCTTGGCCCTTTTGGGGTGGATCTGGACAAAGAGGGGTTTGTCAGGCTTTTGTACAAGCGCCCGGAAGCCGGCGGACGGAAGGTAGTCAACCACTTCACCCGCGACCAGAATAAAACGGTTCCCTTTATAATGGTCGGCCGCGCGCGAGCCGACGCCCGGGAGATCTTTATAGCGCGTGAATTCTTCGAATCCTTTTTCCTCGGCGATCTCTTTCGGAGAAATCCTGACCCTGCCCGATGGGGTGGGAAAACGCTTTTCCGCGCCGGGGAAACGACTTCCCGGCCGGAAAAGTCCCTCGCTCCCCCTGACCGCGGCGCGATGGGAGGGATACTCAAGATCCTTTTCCCCGCCCACAGGCCATTGAATACCTCCGGGAGTATTGATTTCCGGATCGAGCAGTTCCGGGGTGATTCCTGAGGTGAGAGGATTCGCGCTGAGAAAGTGCCGGGTCATGTCCCGTATATTCACCCGCCCGTCCCCATCTATAAAGGGCAAGTCCCGGGCGAGCCCCATCCGCTGCAGAATGCCTCCCCAGAAATCGTCGGCCGCCCGGCATTGTCCCCGGGGCTCGACGACCCGGTTGGCCCATTGGAGGGTGCGTCCAACGCCTGTAAATACCAATCCTTCCGTTTCTAAGAAAGAGCTGACGGGGAACACCACGTGGGAATGGTGATACGTCAGGTTGGGGTATTGGCCCAGGTGCACTATCAGGTCCATATTTTTCAGGGCTTCCCGAATGTCGGCGCCTCTCGGCACAAAGCCCAGAGCGTTGGCGTCCCAGATGATCCCCCGGATGGGATACGGCTTGCCTGTCTCGATGGCCCGCCAGACGGCGGAGCCTGAACCGGCTCCGACAAGCCCGGGCCTCTGGGAGGCGGGGTTTTTCTCATTTCCGGGCTCTTCGCCCGGCGGAATGTAATTGGAAAACAGGGTCACCCCGCCGCCGGGGCAGCCGATAGAGCCGGTGATGGCCGCCAAAGAGACCAGGCCGTAAGCTAATTGCGCGCCGGAGTGGCGGCTGCTGACCCGAGAGAGTCCCATAACCTGGGAGGGAAA
>JAFDED010000092.1 GCA_019310535.1 Deltaproteobacteria bacterium | reverse complement strand
ACTGTCTCACCGGATATTGTAAACTTGCCCCCGGTGTTTCTAGATGAACTCCTCATCCAACACATAGACAAAAAAAGACAAGGGGGGTATGATGTTATTCCGTATCCCTAAAAAGTATCCCATATTTTCTTCCGGACAGGTTGATTACAGGACTTTCCCAAATAATTTACACAGAATTATTATCAAAATGCTTTGAATTTTAATCCATTGCATTCATCAGTATGTAAAAAAGGAATTTGGTGAGACTTTTCGAAATAGGGAGGGTGGCCCGGACGACTTGTTGTCCGAGTCGCGAAGCGACAAGAAGCTGTCCGCGCAAAGTCCTTGTTCTGCCGGCATACAGGAGGAATATCCGGGCAATCTTGATGATAGACGCAGCAACAGCACCCTGCGTTTCGCCATGACCTCTTGCTGCCACGCGGCCCGGACAATAAATTGTCCGGGCCACTCATGGACTCCGTTACTCCACCCCGGAGCGGGAGATGATTCCCCGGATCCACAATTACCAATTTTTCCTTTGAAAATTTTGGGTTACCTCTGGTTGATAAATATTGACATAATTGTAGAAAATTCGTAAAATTATTCCATCCTTTTGCGAAAGGAAATAGATCGAAAGCGGCCGAGGGTTCAGAAGGCCTTGACGTGCAATGCAAGAGAAGGTCTGACCGAGGAACGGTTCCAACAAGAGAGGTAATCTCATGTCAATCATTACGTTATCACGTCAAAGGGGGGCAGGTGACGAGGAGATCGTGGAGATGATCTGTCAGAACCTGGGGTTTATATCCGTGGACAAACAAAAAATCGGCGATGTCGTGGCAGGATACGGTTTCCAATTTTCAAGCCTGGAGAAATACGATGAGAAAAAGCCCTCGTTCTGGGACTTCATAACCAGGGAGCGTTACAAATTCATTCATGCCATCCAGATCGCCATTTGCGAGTTGGCCCTGAACGGAAACGTGATCATTATTGGCCGCGGAGGATTCGTACTGCTCAAGGAGATCCCCGGCGTTCTTCGTGTGAAGATCATCGCGCCTTTTGAGTTACGGGTCAGGAACATGGCCCGAACCGGAAAAAGTCCCGAGGAGATACAACACATCCTGCGAATTTTTGATAAAGAGGGCGAAGGATTCCTCCGGCACCATTACAATGCTGATTGGAATGATCCTCTCCTTTACGACATGGTCATCAACACCGAGAAAGTGCCCTGTGAGAAGGCGGCAAAGTTGATTACCAATGCCCGCATGGTCATGGATGAGAACGTGAATGAGGCCGAGGCTCAAGAGAAGTTGGCAGACCTGGCTCTGAAGCTGAAAGTCGAACTGGCCGTGATGCAGGATGTGAAGGTGGACATCCGAAATCTCGACGTGGTGGTCAGGCAGGGAAATGTGGTGATTTCCGGCATCGTCAGCCACGAGCAAGTGAAGAAGGCATGCGAAGAGGCAGCCCTGCGGGTCGAAGGTGTGAAGCACCTGGAAAATCGCATCAGCATCGCCTCCATCCTGCCCCACCCTTACGAATGGTGAGGGTTGTCTTGCAGCTCGGGCGCTTTCGTCCGCCTGCATCGCTTGCTCAACCCCTCAGCGGGAAAGGGTCCGCTCAAGGCTGAAAGCGGAATATTTTGTCCCAAACAAGGACATTGACCATTTCCGCGATTGATGATGTATATGTGTTTCATTTTTTACAACTTTTTCGCATTTCAGATGCGTAATGACAGTGAGAGAGGGTCGGAGCTTGCCTCCACCCGAAAAAGGGGAGCGCAGGATGCGCCCCTGCTTTGAATTTGAAAATGGGGGGTGAACCATGAAAGAGGACGGGTCCAGGACATCCAATGATTTGGATATCGATGTGGATGTGACAGCCGATTCGCCCGCCTCTGTCATTCCTCGCCGGGTCGGGCGATACGAAGTGGTTCGCGAAGTGGGTCGCGGAGCCATGGGAATTGTTTACGAGGCCAGGGATCCCTTGATCGAACGAAAGGTCGCCCTTAAGGTCATACGCCTTGATCTGCTCAATGGAGAGGGTGATGTTTCTCTGTCCAGAAAGCGGTTTTTTTCTGAGGCAAAAGCCGCCGGAAAGCTGAGCCATCCCAACATCGTAACCGTGTACGATATGTTCGAGGATAGCGAAACTGCCTACATAGCCATGGAGTTCATAGAGGGAGACAGCCTGAGCAGGCTAAGCAGCCCAGAGCGTCTACCTGTGGAAAAAGTTCTTGATATCACCCTTCAAATCTGCAGCGCCCTGGAGTGCGCCCATGAGCAGGGAATTGTTCACCGTGATATCAAGCCCTCCAACATTCTCGTTACCCCCCGGGGGCAGGTAAAAGTGGCGGACTTCGGAGTGGCGCGCCTGCCCACCTCGGATATGACAAAATCGGGGGTCATGGTTGGAACACCCAGCTACATGTCCCCCGAGCAGGTTTCATCAAAATACGTTGACGGCCGATCCGACCTGTTCTCTCTCGGTGTGGTGCTCTATGAGCAGTTGGCGGGAGTCAGGCCCTTCAAGGGCGACGATGTGTACACTACCATCATGAAAATCATGCATCATGATCCTCCGCCGATTTTGGAGCAACGGAAAGATCTGCCGGAAGACCTGGACCAGGTGATTCGCCGTGCACTGGCCAAATCCCCTGATGAACGCTACGCTTCTGCCTCGCGGATGGCCGAAGATATAGCTCGTGTTCTTCAGAAGCTTTCGGACCTGGAGGAAACGCTGTCCGACCCGGCGGCGGTTTCCAAAGGGGCGCCTGTACGTACACTCATCCAGAAGCGGCTCGATATCGATCAGGAACTGGAAAAGTTGCGAAAAGATGTAACCGTCCTCTTCGGCGAAATGACGGGATCATCAGCGGTATTCGAAAAATTGGGAGACCTTGAGGCTCGGGTACTCATCCAACAACTCCACGATCAGCTTAATGAAATAATTTCTTCTCATGGGGGCAAGCTGATCAAGACACTGGGCGAAAGTATCATGGCGACTTTTCCCGACCCTGTCAAAGGGGCTGAAGCTGCCGTGGATATCCAGAAAAAATTGGAAAAAGAGCATCCTGAAAGAGCCACTCTTGCGCTCCGCATCGGTCTTCACCATGACCGCGGGCTTATTGAGGAAGGGGATGTGTATGGAGAGGTTGTCAACACCGCCGCCCGCATACAGGATCTGGCCGAGCCCGGGCAGATCCTGGTATCTGAGAGAATCCACCGCCATCTTCAGGAGGAAGGAAACATCCTCACCGTCTTTGAGGGTGCACGGATAATCCCGGGCAAAAAGGAGCCTGTTGATGTTTACCGGGCCATATGGAGACCTGAAGAGCTGGAGGCTGATATTTTCCGCTCCACCGGTGCCGACCAGCAGGCTTTCTGGCTGGAACTC
This sequence comes from Deltaproteobacteria bacterium, assembly GCA_019310535.1. GTDB lineage: Bacteria > Desulfobacterota > JAFDED01 > JAFDED01 > JAFDED01 > JAFDED01. Next base: position 11,991 of record JAFDED010000092.1, on the reverse strand, counting down.
ACCCGCCAAGGCAATCTTATCCGGGTCACGACCCACGAAGATGTCCCCGGCCAGACCCGAACCCTCAAGCATGTCGAGGAGATATCCCTCCCCCCGGAGGAAATTCACCGTTTTTGCACAAGGGTTGTGGAACTGGTGGGCCGCACGGACCGCAGCGGGCGCGTGGCCCGTAGCACGCTTAAAGAGTTGGAAGGATTGGGAAGACACTTCTATGAGGCGTTCCTCCCGAAGGGTGTCCGGCAGAGTTTGGCCCAGACCCGCGCAAAAAACCTTGTTGTTGATGTTGATGACCAGTTGATTCAAATTCCATGGGAGCTTTTGCACGACGGGCAGCAGTTTCTGTGCATGCGGTTCAGTATGGGCAGGGTGGTCTCAACGCGACAGGAGGCAACCGAAGGCGTATTTCAACCATCGGGAGACACTATGCGAATGGTCATTTTCTCGGACCCCAAAGGAGACCTTGAAGCAGCGGCATCGGAAGGCATTCTCATAGAGGAAGAACTGCACAAAAAAGCCCCTGACCTGCATATTATCCGTAGAACAGGAAATGTAACTATCCCTCAGGTCCGTACTGACCTGGGACAATTCCATATCGTTCATTACGCCGGACATGCCGACTATGACCTTGTTGACCCATCTCTGGGAGGATGGATGCTCAAGGACGGGAAGCTGTGGTCCCGGGACATCGCCTCCCTCGGCGGCACCGGTCAGATGCCCGGGCTTGTCTTTTCCAACGCATGCCAATCGGGGCAGACCGAGGAATGGCGGGTTGACCCATACCATTCCGTACGGATTTACGGCCTGGCCAATGCTTTTCTGCTGGCCGGTGTGCGACATTACATAGGGACTTTTTGGGAGGTTCTTGACCGGAGCAGCTCGGCTTTTGCAGCCGAGTTCTACGCACAACTGGCGGAGAAAAAGTCCGTAGGTGAGTCTCTGCGCGAAGCGCGCGGTCAATACGCCCGAAAACATGGAGAAGAATCAGTGGTGTGGTCCAGCTATGTGCTTTACGGGGATCCCCGCACCCGTTACTTCGGGGCAGAAGAGCGGGCAGAGGCTCCCGGAGTTCCCGCCAGGCTGAGGGGATTCCGCTGGAAACCACTGGCGGCACTGGCGGCCGGCATCGGCTTTGTCGTTCTGCTGACGGGCCTGTTGCCCTCATTGCTGCGGCAACCAAAAAATATTCGCCCCCGTCCCGCGGCCACCGCGACCGGCCCGGCCCGGCCCGCGCCCGATACCCGGGTAGCGGAGGCAGAGCAGCCGCGCAGGGAGCGCATTGACCGCATGGTGCAGGAACTGGTCCGCGATTATCGAGAAGGAAAAACTCGACCCCTGCCCGCGCCGGCGGACAGTTGGGTCTCCTCTCCTCTCACCATGGCCTTGATCGGCCTGGAGCAGCAGGGCGACGCTCCAGCGGTGGCAGGAGAAACGCGCTTTGTCGCCCTCAAGTTGTCCGAGGAATTGGGAAAATCACAGCGGATCCAGTTGGTAGAACGCGATATCCTGGATAAGCTTTTGGAAGAGCTCAAGCTGAGCACCTCTGAACTGGCTGACCCCAACACGGCCCTTCGCATAGGCAGGCTTTTGTCAGCACGACTGATCCTCACGGGCTACGTGATGCGCATGGGAGATGAAAAGCAGATCGGCATTCGCATTACCGAAACCGAGACCACGGCGGTAAAAGGGGCCGTCTCACGCACCATGGGAAAGGATGCCAAGCTTGTCGATTCAGCCGTTCCGCTGGCACAAGAGATCCTGCAACGAATCCAACTCGCATATCCCATGAGGGGGCGGATCACCTCAGCAGAGGGTATCAATGTTGAATTGAATATAGGGTCGCGCGTGGGCGTAACCGAAGGAATGCGAATGATGGCCCTGGGATCGAAAAATAAACCCCTAGGGGAAATAGAGATCACGCAGGTGACCGAAAAAAGCTCAACCGGGCGCATCACCAAAGGAACAGGCCCCTTTCAGCCCGGGGGTCGTGTGGAGCAGATCATGCCCGAAAAAGCAGGGAAATAAGCCATGGGAAATTCTCCCGGAGAAAAAATAACAGGCCCCAATGAAGCAGAAAATCATCCTTCATGTTCCAGGAGTATTGAGCAGCGCCGATATAAATGCGTTTTTCTCGGGTTGATGACCCTGTTCATGGCTTTTGTGCTTGCACGCCCGTCTCATGCACAAGAGTTTTTTCAACTGATCCGCCTTTCCTCTTCCCCCAATCCGGTGGGCTCCGGCGCCAGAGCTCAGGGCATGGGCGGCGCTTTTATCGCCGTGGCCGATGACGCAACGGCCGCAAGCTGGAACCCCGGCGGCCTCATCCAGCTCGAAACACCAGAGCTCTCCGTGGTCGGCTCCTACGCCAGGAGAGAGGAGGAATTCAGTTCCCGGGATCACCCCGAAGCCGAGACGACGGGAACCACAGACAGCGTGGATTTGAACTACCTCAGCGCCGCCTACCCGTTCACCCTGTGGGGACGGAACATGGTGGTTTCGCTGAATTTTCAGCGACTCTTCGAATTTGATAAGGATATCAGGTTCAACTTTGCATCCAGCGGGGAACTTGCCGACGGCAGCCCCTTCAGCGTAAATCAGGAAGTGGATCTTCACCAGAGCGGCGGTCTCAAAGCGCTGGCCCCGGCATACGCGGTGCAGTTAACCCCCACGCTCTCCCTGGGCCTGACCCTCAATATCTGGACCGGAGAGCTGGGGTACGATAACGGCTGGGAGGAGCGAATTACATCCATATCCCGCGGTTTAGTGGGGGATACGCTCGTAGAGACACATCTGGAGCAGTTCAACCGCTTTAGCAACTTCTCCGGAGTCAACGCCAACTTCGGATTCCTCTGGGATATCACCCCGATGATCACAGTCGGCGGGGTTTTCAAGGCTCCTTTCCGCGCCCACGTCGAGCGCGAATTCACTATCAAGAGTCGGCAGTTCATTCCCAGCCTGGGCAGGGAGTTCAGCCAAACCCTCAGGGGCCAAGAGGACGTCAAGATGGATATGCCCATGAGCTACGGCCTGGGAGTGGCTCTACGGCTCTCGGACGCCTTCACCGTGTCATTGGACATTACCAGGACGGAGTGGAGCGATGCCCTTCTCATCAACGAGGAAGGAGAAAAGACCAGCCTGGTGGACGGCCTGCCGGAGGAAGAATCGGATGTGGATGCCACCCACCAGGTCCGGGCCGGTATGGAATACCTGTTCATTCTGCCGAAGACCGTGATTCCGGTGAGAGCGGGCGTGTTCTATGACCCCGAACCGGCACACGGCAGCCCGGAGGACTTCTACGGCTTCAGCCTGGGAACGGGTGTCATAATCGGAAGATTCGTGCTGGACGCCGCTTACGTCTTCCGCTGGGGCAACGGTGTGGAAGGAATTGTCCAGGGGATTCCCAATACCACCGCAGATGTGCGGCAGCATCGATTCCTGGCATCGGCTATCATCCATTTCTGAAACTACTTACACAAGTTGCACAAGAACAGCAGGGCCGGACAACGCAGGGCTGGTCCCTAAAGATCTTTACCAAATGCTTGTCGATCATGCAAGTCGCCATATGGTCCGAAATATTCAGAATGGATGATGGGATGCAAGCGCTTTTCCTCATACTCTCTGCAGGTCTCATGATTACCTTCAATCTTGCCGGCTCAGCGTATGCCATGCCGCCCAGAGTTCACTCACTTATTGCGTATGAGGCTTCTTTTCTTCCAGATGTCCCCTCCGAAATTGGCATATACATAGGTGATCCTGAAAATTGCCTGCAAACCCCCACTGATACCATATGCCAGGGTGCCTATGATGAAGATGATGACCGTGATCCAAGAATGAATCCGCAGAACATTTTTACCTGGCTTGGACTGTTTAATTGGGGAACTCATTTCTGGAATCCTGATGGAGGCCCACAGGAGGAAGGCTGGATTATGTGGGGCAGATACCGGTGAATCTGGAAGCGAAGAATGCGTATCAGCGTGCACTTGAACTTTATGCGCACGCCAAATCCACTTATACGGAAAATCCCGCAGCAGCGTATTACACGCTGGGGAGGGTTGCACATCTTATTGCTGACATGGCAACCCCCGCGCATGTGCATCTCGATGTGCATATTTCCGATGAAACCCGATTCGGGGATGATTCGTTTGAAGAATATTTGGAAGTGCAGTTTAGAGAGAATGGAACAAATCGCAGCGAGTTTGAATCGGATTTCCCCCGCTCAGGGATGTTCCATGTGGATTATAACAATCTTTCCGATGGAGGGTATGCACAAGAGTCTTTACTGTACAGAATCTTCCTCTCAATGGCGAATATTGCGCAAGAGTATGACAGCGACGATGCAAACGGGCGATCGGATCATGGTTCGCGCAGGGGAATGAGCGTTTCTGTCTCACATGGCGCCCTTGATGGTGTATGGATACTCAGGTCGGGTTACCCGGATGAAATACTACCGGAAGGATACCGGTTGGCCTCTTCCAGGGGTAAATTTGTACTTCTCAATTCAACCATGGAGACCCTCGGAAGCGCTGATCCTCCCTATGAAGCCATAAAGCTGGAATTTACCGATGGATCAGAAACTCATGCCCTCTCGGAATTCACAAACACCGATATTGGTGATCATGATGCCGCAGAGCTTGCTTCAGCCTTGATCCCTGCTGCAATTGAGCACACTGCAGCGCTGTATCAGCTTTTTTGGGCCGAGACCCATAGCTCCTTCAGCGGTATCCTGCCCGTGCTTGTTCTTAATAATGGGGTTCACCGGTTACATATCGCAAGACCCGGGCCATTAGAGGTAAATGTAGGCATTGACGCCGGAGATTGGTTAGACCAGCCGGTGGAAGTCTACGGATGGCTGGAGGTATCATTGGCGGATGATACGTTGAAATTTTATTTTGACGGAAGATGGTTGCCTTTTGATGATTACAATGATATGCGACATATGTTGCATTCTTGGCGTTTGGTGGATATACGCGACAGTACCTGGAGGATTCTCGATGATACATCATCATTGCCGGATATAAAATTTACTATTAATCTGTGTATTGATAGAGACAACAATGGGCTTTATACTCCGGATCAATCTATATGCGACGGAATCTTTGTAATTACCGAAAATGGATTGAATTGATACACCTCAATCTTTCGTTTAAAAGAATAAAAGCCGTGTTAATGGAGGACATGAGACAGGGAATCGATTTCGGAGGGTGGGCAATTTAGGTAAAAGTGTCAATGGTTATGAATTTATCATGCACTGTTGATATAACACATTGCGGTACAAGTAATATTCTATTGGAATTGAGGAGACAAATATTATGATGAGATTGAAGACGGTAGTCCTGGGATTGATAGTTGCCGTATTTGTGGTTGGTGCGCCTGCGGTTTATGCCGCCGGTTTTCCGATGGCTGCTACAATCAATACCGGAGAAGATAGTATCATAATTGTAGGTAAGTTCAATGATTCGATGTTTACCTCTTCGGAAGCGGATGAACTCGCAACAACCATAAACGTATTGTTAGGTTTGCTCAGTGATAGCGAGTTCACCGTCTCATTCTTCTCGCTGGATTTTCTGCGAAATCTTGGATTCGGGGATGCAGATGCTCTCAGAGACTTTATCTTGGAAAGATATGTTCAAGCAGGTTTTGACCTGTATATTTTCCTTGATATCACCAAAAGGCCTTCTGTACAGCCTACCTTAGGAACCGGGCAGAGTATACGGATTGATGCTTTTGTGGCGGGTTTTGCCGCACTCTTTGAGTCATCCGAGGATTTTCTGTATGTCGCCTCAATCGAGGCGCCTGAATTTTTCCTTGCACTCCTGGGGTCTCTGGGAGACTTAGATATCAGTCTCTTGGTGGACAACGTCCGGAAGCAGGCACTCGGGTTGCTCGAACAGTGAGCGATCAACGCCCCGGCATCGTCAACATAATGTCGGGGCTTATAAACCCTTGAAAAGTTAGGAAAGAGATCGTGATTGTTTTCGGCAGCGGATCTGACACGGCGATTGGGACGATTCTTATGGCCGCTCAGCCCGGGAAATAATAATACCATGAGAAGTCGCACCGCTACAATTGTTCTCATATCAGTTGCCCTGATCACCCTGTGTGTCTCCTGCGCCCCGGGCCCGCCCCGGGGGTCTTACATCCGGGACGGCAAGGAATACGGGTTGGTGCGAGGCACGTTCCGCAACCGGTGGTGGAACTATTACGAGCGGGGTGTCTCCTTCTCCGACGGAAAGTTCTGGGCCGAGGCGGAGAGCGACTTCAAGGAGGCCGTTCGGCAGCGGGCCGAGGATCGGCGCAGGGCCAGGACTTACGGGATGCACTTTATCGACTACTTTCCCCGCCGCGAATTGGGGATTGTATACTACTTCACCGGTCAGTACCGGGAAGCGCTCCGGGAACTGGAAACTTCCCTCTCCCAGGCTCCCAGCGCCAAGGCCAAGTATTTCCTCAACCTGACCCGGAAGGAGATACTGGAGCAGACAGGCCTGGACCGGACACCTCCCCGCATCCGGATCATCACCCCCGGGGAAGACGAGGCCACCAACCAGTTCAGCCTCCTGCTGGAGGGACGCGCCACGGACGACCAATTCGTCTCCTCCGTGCTCCTCAACGGCGAGCCGCTGTTCATCGAGCTGAGCAGCCCGGAGATCCCCTTCCGTCAAAAGATCCCCCTCCAGCCGGGCATGAACCATGTGGTGGTTGAGGCAATAGATTTAACGGGCAAAAGCGCACGCCTCCAAAGGGACATCAGGGTGGACAGGGAGGGGCCTCTGTTGGGCCTTGACGATGTGACCCATGTGGCCCCCGGGAGATGGAGACTGGAAGGCAGGATCTTCGACGAAAGCGGCGTGCGGGAGATCGTCCTGGGGAGCCGGCGACTGGATGGCCATGGAAACAAGCAATTAGATTTTCGACAGGAATTGCAGGCGGCTGGGGCGGAGTTACCCTTTCGGGTGATGGATATGCTGGGCAATACCACCTCCGGCCGGATCCCGCTGGAGAAAAGGGGAAAAACCCGGAACAGCCGCCCACTTTACGCCTCTTTGGGTACCAGCGATGCCGTGCCCTCCCGAAAAACCCCACCCGAAAAAGGCTTGAAACCGTTCTCTCAATTGAGCGCCCTGTTTGACCGCACCCCTCCGGTGCTGGAGCTTCGCGGCCTCGCCCATGAAAAAGAACTTTATTTGAAATCCTTCTTTATTGAGGGACGGGCATGGGACGATGGCCGGGTGGTGGCCATTCGCGTCAACGGCCGGAACCTCCCCCTTCTTCCCGGAAGGAATTTGTTTTTCAACCACATAGAGGAGCTTCAAAAGGGGGAAAACCGCTTCAGGGTGGAGGCGGAGGACGCCGCGGGAAACAAGACTGCGGAGGAGATAGTTGTAATCCGCAAAGTCTCCAAGGTCAGGGATGTGAGCTCGCGGCTGGCGGTAACCATTCTTCCCTTCCAGCAGGAGGGGGAGCAGACGCCCCTGGGGGCCACCATCCACCAGCGGCTGGCTGAGACCTTTGTGAACCAGGGGCGCTTCAACGTCGTGGCCCGCGGTCCCGAGTTGGAAGCGGCGCTCAGGGAGCTTAAGCTTGGAGCCTCAGACCTCGCCGACCCGTCCAACGCCCTGAAGGTGGGCAAACTCATCGCAGCCGAGGGGATCTTCCTGGGGACGGTGGTGGAAAAACCGGGCAGCATTGAGATCCTTGCCCGGTACGTCAACACCGAGAGTTCAACGGTAATGGCGGCCGAGGACGTCTACGACCGGGAGGTGAGCCTCTCCCGCCTCCAGTATCTTATCCAGGGGCTGGCCCTGAAGTTCATGAACCGCTTTCCCCTTCTGGAAGGGATCGTCATTAAAGTAAAAGGCAATCAAATATACGCCAACCTGGGCAAGGATAAGCATATCCGGAAAGAAATGAAGCTGATTGTCTTCCGTGAGGGAGAGGCGCTGGTGGACCCGGTCACCAATGAGCGGCTGGGCGTGGACGTGGAGGAATTGTGCCAGGCTGAGGTGGAGAGGGTCGCCGCCCGCTTTTCCGTGGGCAAGCTGCTGTACCCGCCGGAGGGAGCCGTACAGGTCATGGTAAAGGATCGGGTGATCACGAAGTGAGGGTTACTCTGTTACTCAGAACTATACAGATCAAAAGCAATGGGCCATATCATAACACGGTAAACAGGGATGAAACCTATGACCTTCCCTGAGTTCGACCTTTCTGGAAAAGTGGCCGTCGTAACGGGTGCCGGCAGGGGGCTGGGCTACCACATATCTTTGGCCCTGGCAAGGTATGGTGCGGATCTCGTGGTGTGCAGCCGGACCCTTTCAGAGCTGGAAAGGGTGGCCCAAGAGGTGGAAAATTTCGGCAGAAATGTCCTGGCACAGAAGATGGACATCTGTCTTAAATCGGACATCGATAAGATGGTGGAAGAGTCCGTCAATGCGTTCGGGCGTATTGATATTCTTGTCAACAATGCCGGTGTCAACATCCCGCAGCGGGCCGTGGATGTGACCGAAGATGTCTGGGATACAATTATGGATACCAATCTAAAGGGCCTGTTTTTCTGCGCCCAGGCGGTCGGAAAGGTGATGATTCGCCGGCGGAAGGGGAAGATCATCAACGTCTCCTCTCAATCGGGGAGCGTCGGGCTGCCGGAACGCACGGTGTACTGCGCAAGCAAAGGCGCTGTGAATCAAGTCACCAGGGTCCTGGCCTTGGAATGGGGCCGATTTAACATTAACGTAAACGCCATAGCGCCCACGTATGTCGAAACCCCCATGACCAAGGCGATGTTGGAAGATAAAGCTTACCAGGACTTCGTCCTGAAGAATATCCCTCTGGGCCATGTGGGGCAGCCTCACGATGTGGTTGGCGCTGTCATTTATCTGGCTTCTGAATCATCCAACATGGTCACAGGCCATGTTCTTATGATAGACGGCGGCTGGACCGCTCATTAATGGACCGACGCCTGGCTGAATTGACTTCACGCCTTTCGGAACAGAGAGTTAAAGCCCTGCCTGACTTAGAAAGGGAAACGACGTCGATGGATCATCTTGTTGTCCTGTTTAAAGCCCTTTCCAACGAACACCGTATCAGGATCCTCCAGTTTCTCAGAGAACGCGGGCGGATGGAGAAAGCCCGCGGTGAGGAGGGTGTCTGCGTATGCCACATCCAGGAGGCCATGGACCTGGCCGTTTCCACCACTTCCCAGCACCTGAAGGTCCTCAAGCAAGCGGGTCTTGTTAGATCGAAAAAGAAGGGGAAGTGGATGTATTACTCCATTGACGAAAAAGGAATGCAACGTTTCAAGGATTCCATTCACTGGCTGTGGTGATTTTTTTTGAACTATTATTTCGTTTTTTCTGGAAATGTAAAAATGTTTTTGATACAATAAAAATAAAGAGGCTACAAATGGATGAGACCTCAGGAAAAACCGATACCAAGCCATCGTGTTGCTCATCACAGGGGAGTCCGCACCCCGACTCATCTTCAATGCAACAGGCTGACGACGCGCGGGCCATAAATATTTCGACGGCTCGGAGCTCCGCGGGCGGACCACAAGCCGCGGAGACCTCAGCCCCGTGCTGTAACCCGCATACCCTTACCTCCGAGTCTTGCCGCAGTTCAGGGGCATCAGCAAAAGGATTGCGCGATCCGCGGGCTCTGGCCCTGGGTGTACTGTCCTTTCTGGCGCTTACGCTGGCGGCCTGGGCCATCATCCAGGGAGAGGGATGGGGGAAAGCCCCGCTTGCCGGCATAGCGATCCTTGTGGGCGAGGGGACCAGGATTTTAGGTTTCGTGGCCAGGGCGGTATGGAAACTGCTTCCCTTCTTTGTCTTGAGCGTGGGGCTTGCAGGATGGCTGAAGGTCTCCGGGCTGACGGACGGGCTGCACCGGGTCTTCGAACACAGGCAGTCGCGGGCGATTGTGCTTAGCAGCCTGCTGGGTTCTCTGACCCCCTTCTGCTCCTGCGGGGTCATCCCCATCATCGCTTCGATGCTGGTGGCGGGCGTGCCCCTGGCGCCCATCATGTCCTTCTGGATTTCCTCGCCCCTGATGAACCCCCAGGTCTTTTTCATCACCATGGGTACCCTTGGGGCGTCCATGGCCCTGGCGCGTCTGGTTACCGCCCTCATCATGGGGCTTGCGGCAGGCTTTATCACTCTTACGTTGGTAAAAATGGGATACCTCCAGGATCAGCTTCGCCCGGGCATCGCCGGAGGAGGGTGCGGATGCTCCGCAAAACCCTCTTCCTCTGTATCGTATCAACAAAAGGCACTTCTCTCGCCATCAAGGTGGCATACCTTCATCACGGAGACCGGCTCCATCTCGCTGTTTCTGGGCAAGTGGCTCCTGGTAGCCTTTGTACTGGAGGCCCTGATCACTTTCTATGTGCCGGGGCAGTGGATTTACGGCGTCGTGGGAAGTCAGAATCGATTTTCGGTGCTCATCGGCACTCTGGTGGGAATCCCCGCATACATGAACAGCCTTGCGGCCATACCGGTGGTCCAGGGGCTGGTTCAAAGCGGCATGGGGCAGGGGGCCGCCCTGGCCTTCTTCACAGCGGGTGCCGTGACCGCCATCCCCGCCATAGTGCCCGTTCTTGCCCTTGTCCGCAGGGCCACCTTTGCGGTGTACTTGTGCATCAGTTTCTTCGGCGCCCTGGCGGCCGGAACGGTGTATGGAATAATGCCTTGGTGATGTCTGCCCACCATTGCGGGCGCACTGAGTTAATCCATAGTCCGAATACCCTCGAACTTTCCCTTCACGGCGGCCTCCAGGATGGGACCCATGAACTGGTCCACCGTGGAGGCGTCCAGGGGGACCGGCATGTTCTTGAGCTTGGACTCAAGCTGAGGGTCCTTGGCCGCGGTAAGGGCCCGGTCGATGTGTTCACGGGTGATCCCCGGGACCTGCCCAAGCGTGGTGGGGAATCCCACCGCCACGAGTCCCCGGGCAACGGCCATGCCCAACTCCCGGCCGCGCAGAGAATCCACCCTCTCCTTCATGAATCCTTGACGGTACAGGATGTCTCCCACCCAGCGAAGGGGGTCCTTGATGGCCGGGGCGAAGAATACCGTGTAATACGGGTTCGTCAGCATACAGGCTCTGCCGTGTGAGAGTACGTCCACCAGGCTGAAGCTGGTGAGATGCCAGCCGTTGGTTCCCCCCACCATGATGGCGTAGCTGCCGAGGTCGGTATCCATGCCCAGCAGTTCCCGGCCTTCTCTGTCCCCGGAATCTCGGGACGTGCGCACCAGCCCCGCCAGGCACAGCTCTATCCCGGCAAGAGCTATTTCCTTCACTTGGTCGTAATTGGGCGCCTTGACCGCACCGTAGAGGACCTCCAGGCTGTGGGAGATCCCATCCATCCCGCCATCCAGGGTGAAGTTGCGTCCCATCTCCAGAGTGCACCCGTAATCGAACACGGCCCTGGGCGGAACGACGGGGGCTGTTTGATGTCAACTATTTTTTCCCTTCGACGACAGTTAAAATTCCCGTTCTTACCCGAGCCTTATACAGGGGCCTCCCCCTGGGGGGAGGCCGGGCCGGCCGCTTAATCATGAAGCTTTATCCCTTTTGGATTGTTCCAGACGGTAGCTGGACAAATTCAGTTCCAGGATGACGCTATGATGGGCCAGACTATCAATGGCCGCCATTGGTTGGCTGCGGCTCTTCGAAAGCATCAGATCAACCACACACTCATTGATAACGCCTTTGTGGGCATCGATGGTTTTGCTGATACTCGGATAACAGCCGACCGCTTGAAGGTGGAGAGGATACACACAAGGCTGGATGCCATGGCAGAGCGCTATTGCTCTGTCATCAGGCACTTTAAGCTTTGCTATCATTGGAGCATCATGCAAGCCGAATATGCCACCGATATTGTGTTTATACTAAGTTGCTTTCAAAGTTACACTTATAATCCATTCAAAAGCTGTGAGATTATAAACTCGCTTGGCATCATTTTCTAGCGTGGCGAGTGCCTCGACCAAGAGGTTTTCC
>JAFDED010000177.1 GCA_019310535.1 Deltaproteobacteria bacterium | reverse complement strand
ACTCCACTATGTGAGCTGATAGCTGATGATAACGCCGATTTTATACCTAGACTTGACGCTAGGCTTATTCTGGAAGGTTATCCTAGACGCTTCATCCAGCTTGCCTATAAGAAGTATGCGGGTTATCAACTTACGGATACCGAGAGAAAGTATTACTGGAAAGAGCGGAAAAAAGCTCAAAAAACTTTAGTATAGGGGTGACAAAACGGCTTCTCTCGGACATCTATATAGTGGAAGGGCTAAAATCCTTCTCTAGGGTTTTGACTGATGCTAGCGTGTCGCAGGTTAGGCAAGGCTCTGGACAACTGAATATCAAGGCTACTACTCACGGGTGAGGTTCGCCTCGCTTTGGGGATACCCCTACAAAGTGGCTAGTGGACTGGCTTACGGGCACAAGGTGGGCTAGTCCACACTATCAATAGTGCCAGCGGGGTGCGGGCTATTGATAAGCACACTGGCAGGGGTAGAGGACAAAAGCAAGGCGATAATTGCTCGGTTTGATATAGGGGAAGCCTTCCCTTTTTCAGAGAGCGGGGCGGTGTAACAGGTTAGAAAAAGCCTCGGTTGAAGAGGGGAAGTCTTGCCTCAAAACGAGAGTGGGGCGGTGCTCAAGGGCTAGAAAAACGCTCCACTTGATAAGGGGTAGTCTAACTTTTTTACGGCACAGTGTCCGACATAGGGATACTGTGCCTTTTTTATACACATTTCAGGGATAGCTGGGGTCTCAGACCTCGCTATCCCTTTTTTATTCTCCAGCACTGCCCTTTTGACCTGGCAGCCATCAGAGTATTTCCTCGTACTTCATTTCCAGGCCATCAGTCTTACTCAACCAGAAGAAGGAAACAAACCTCTTTATAGCCTCGCTGTCAGATTCAACCTTTTTGCGCAGCTTCTTGTACTTCCTGAGAAGATAGCTTTCCAGTTCGCCTGGGAAAGCAAAGGATACGCCCGAAGCCATGTTGAAATCAGAAAACGAGAGAAGCCTGAAAAATAGCAGCATCCCAACAGTAGCTGTCCTACTCAGTGCAATATCCATCAGTCCTATGTGACACCGCTTGTTGATAATATCATTAAAAAATACAAGTTTTTCCCTCCGAGATACGGAGGTAATCTTGAAAAGAGAGGTGTATGAGGAGAGGAGCGCATCCAGGATGTCCAGCTCGAGTTCGTTTCCACCGTACCTCTCTCGGTATATCTGGACGGCATTCTTGCCGTCAACTTTATAGTCGTTAAGGGCAAAATCCATGATGACGTCTGTCTCGTCCATACTGTCGAAAAACACGGCGTTACCTTCAGCAATACTGAGAAGGTTGGCTGCACTCATAAAAGCATCACGTTCAAGGCAGGCCTTCATAACCTTAACGTTTAATTTACGGTTTGCCTCCCTGTACATCCTGTATCTGTCTACCAGACTCACGAGAATCTCCAGCTCAGACTACTCTGCTTGACCATCCCCGGTCTGCTTTTTCGGGCGTCCTTTTCTATCCTCCGATTCAAATGCCTTTAGAAAGACTTCAGGAATGCCGGCGGACTTTTCCCTTCCCTGCCATGTGCCCCGCCTTCTGCCGGTTACCGACGCCAGCCAGTCAATCGCTCCCTCAGTCTGATGCCAGCCAGGCCCAAACTCAACGGCATAAGCAACAGCCTCATCTTTATCGCCAAACCCGATGCGCTCCGGGAGTACTCTGGGTAACTTTTTCTCGCCGAGGAGATAGGATGCCGCGTAAGGATTATGCTCAAGCGCTTCTCGCAGTAGCTTGCGTGCCTCGGCGGTGTCTCCCTGCTTAACATAGGTTACCAGCGCTTTCGTGAACAGCCAGGCGGCGGTCGGCTCATCATATTGACCTAACAGTTCCTCCAGGTCATCAATCTTCCCCATCTCCAGCAGGGTCATTGCCAGCAGGTACCGGATTCCCTGGTTATCGTTAGGATTGAGTCTTAGAAGCTCGCGAAAGTGGCTCACTGCCTCATCCCACCTTCCCAGCGCCCACAGGCATTGAGCCAAGCCCAGCCTCGCCCGCATATAGGGTCTTGTCTCCACCATACCCCAGAAATGGCCAACCTCTTCCTCAAGGACTTTCCTTCCCAGGGCGCGCTCCCCGGCCTCGACCCCGGACTGATAAAGCTTAAGCGCCTCATCCGGGCTATCCACCTTTTCTTCTGCCAGCAGCACATAGGCATCAGCACAGTCAGGCGATATCTTAAGCGCCTGCTCGGCAAGCTCCAGTCTTTTCTTGCCTTCCGTCTCCAGTGCCTCATATATCAGGCTCTGAGCCTGCTCAAGGGGCGTCTCCGGTACCCAATGAGGCACCTTACCACCCTGGTTCATCTCACGGATGTATTTGTTCATCTCCTCAACGGAGCCGAAGTTCTTGCCCTCAATGGTCTGCTTGAGAGCCAGCAGGTCCCGCTCCATCAGACGGCGGTCGGGGGACGGAGATATTGGTTCAGGGGCCACGTCACGCCCGCAGCACTTCTTGTACTTCTTGCCGCTGCCACAGGGACACGGGTCGTTGCGCCCGACCTTCTTCGCTTCCAGCGCCTTGAGAAGGCGTTCGTACCGCTCGGCGCCATCGGGGTCGCCGGTCTCGTAGGAAATGTAAATCAGCTTCATATACGCTGTACGTAGCGCTTCCTTACCGTCGGGCTTTCCCATATGTCTCTGAGCGACCGCCAGGGCTTTAAGGTAGCAGTCTTTAGCTCTAGAGAGGTCCTTTTCGTCATAAATCGTATAGTAGCCGCCGGCACGCAGGAGATACCAGGGGTTATCGGGATTGCGGTTGATAATCTCCTGTGATAATCTTTCGCCCTCTTCTTTCTTCCCGATACCAAATAGGGCTTCGGCCTTGAAGTCGAGAAAAATATCGTCGCCAAGACCTTCACCCAGGACCCCGGCAACGTCAATTACCCTCTCGTACTCCTCATGGCCTATCATGTTCCGCATCAGGTTATCAAGGAGACCCTCGAAGTCGTAGAAGGTCGTCTTGCTGAGCTTCTCGTAGAAGTCGCGGCGCAGACGGCAGCCTGACAGCGTTTCCTCCATAGTGTGGCGGCAGATTAGGTCAAGCGCCTCTCGGCTGCGGCGGTAAAGCTCTTTCCACCTTTCGTTCTGACCTGCTTTAACCATCTCTTCCATCAGGTTGTCCACCTGCTCGGCGACGAATTCCACCGGTGGTCTATCGGGCACCAGACGTTTCCACAGCTCCTCGCAGGCCATCCAGATGAAATCCTCATCTTCATCAGAAAACTTGGCTACCGGGTAATATTCCGCCTCGGTGAGGTCTTCACAGGAAAGGTATTTCTGTGTCTTAGTAACAAAGGATTCCAGGTCAAAGGCAGGGACAAGCTCCTTAAGCTTCCTGAGGATTTCCTCGTTGGCCATGCCCGCCACTTTTTCGGGCTCCCAGCGTAAAGGCTCTTTTGTCATATCTGTATCTTGCTTTTTGCGCCTCAGTCGGATTTCTTGCTACCCTTGATTATAAGCTTCCATGAGGTTGGAGAGCAAGACGATTTCGTTTCGTCCGCATTGGAATCTAGTGAGCCCACAATTGACCAAGTCCTTTTCGTAAGCATCCATTTCTCTTCAGACCAGAAAGCCGGCCTACCCACTGATATTGACGAGCCTATACTCTCCGCGGGACGTCTCAAATACAAGAAGTCAATGACGGCCAAAACAGCCAGCAAGAACTATGATTACTACATGTGCAAATACTGGTTCTTTGGGGAACCGCATCCAGAGTTGGAAGGATGGCGACGGACGATCGGATCAAAGTTTTCGGAGAATTTGGACGGCTCTGAGACGTTTGTTGTGCCTCTCTATGATGTGACCTCAAGTGAAAAACTGAAAGAGCTAGTCATAGACCCTCTGCTCAAGGTTGCCGAGAGCCTGAGGAAGAACATGTAGTTACAAGCTCTAGAGACAAAAAACTACGAATACGACCTTCTGCACATTACTTGGTTTTGTTCAATCTCATCACATCCAACAAAAAGTCATAAGGTAAAATTCCAAGCTAAATTATCGCCCCTCCCCCAGGGGAAAGAGGTTGTCTTCAAAACAAAAAAGTAAGACACAGATTTAGAATCAGGGTCTAAATGGCAAT